>JAJZIE010000356.1 GCA_021810725.1 Bacillota bacterium
CCGGCGGCGCACGCAAATGGGTGCGCACCGAGGTGACACCCGTGACCGACGAGAACGGCCGGGTCATCGGGGCCGTCGAGTCCTTCGTCCGGGCACACAAGCCTGAGACCGACCAGACGTAGCAGGCTCCCTTTCCAAGCCACGGCCGGCGGAATATGCTGGACGACAGGTGATGGCGATGCTCCAACGCATCATGGACGCACGGTCAAGGCCCATGGCGGGCCTCCTGGCTGGCGCGGCGGTGCTCTGGGCGGTGTGGGGATTCTCGCATAGCGCCGCGGCCGCCATCGGCTACGGTCTCGCGGCCTTCGTCATGGTCGCGCTTGGGCGGCCACAGCCCACGCCGCGAGCGCAGCGGTCCCTGCCCGCAGTCCTCTTCCACCGCGTCGGCACGTTCGCAGTCTATCTCCTCGTGCTCGGCCTCGGCACCGCCGTCCTCGGTAGCCTTCCCGCCGCGATCGGCTTCGCTCTGGCCGCCTATGATCTTCTCGCCTGGTATTGGCCCGCCCCTGCCGCCTCCCTCCGGGTGGACGTCCTGACCATGGCCGTCTACCTGGCCGTGGCCGCCATTTGGTTATGGCAGGCGCGAGAGGGCTTCACATCCTTCCTCGTGCTCGTCATCCTCGCCGCAGCCACCATCGCCCTGCCGCGCTGGGCCGCGCATGAGACAGGCCAGCCGCACCCGGACAAGCCCTGGCCCCGCCTGCTTGGCCCAAGGCCGCTCCCCTGACCTCGGCGACCAAGGTCCAATTCCCGCTTAGGCCCGCGGGAGCAAACCCTTCCAGCCTTCCGCCGGTCTAGAGGGCAGAAGGAAGGTGGCCCCATGCCGGGCAGATCCAACCTGCGCCTTGTCATCGCCATCGTCGCCGTGCTCGCCGCCGTCGCCGTCGGCATCACGGCCGTCTGGTCGGTGGCGGGCGCATTCTCGCGCTGGAACGTCCGCTCCGTGATCGCCGCACTCCATCGAAGCGGCCCGCCGGTCCACACCGGCCACAAGGTGCTTTCCGTGCCCGATCTTCAGCGCGTCGTGCTCGCCGCCTCGGCGGGCGACATCAAGGTCTCCACCGCCCATGTGCGCGACATCCGCCTCAACTGGTCGGTGACGGGAAAGCCGCAGCGGGCCATCGTCGCGCACCCCGTACCGGGCGGCGAGGAGATCGACTTCGTCCCGCCCGAAGTGCCGGTCATGGTCGGCGACACGAACCTCCTGACCGTGACCCTGCCGGAAGGCCTGGCCGTCACGGTGGACAGCGACAGCGGGGATATCGACGCAGACGGCAACTACAAGGCTCTTGCGACGACGTCGGACTCCGGAGACCTCCACCTCTCGGATTTCCGGGGCCAACTCAGCGCGCAAGCCGATTCGGGTGACATCTATGTCACCGATGCCGTCGCCGAGGGGCCACTCGTGCTCAGGACCGGCAGCGGCGACATCGACTTCTCGGGTGATCCCGGCCTCGCGGCGAACGTCTCGGCGGACTCCGGCGACGTCGTCATGGCGATTCGCCCCGGCGGCCTCCTGAGCGTCGATGTCACCGTGGACAGCGGCGATGTCTCGTCCGTCTTCCCCCAAATCCACGGCAGCCCGGACGGCTCCGAGTTCCAGGGACGCATCGGCACGGGCACACCGGGGACACTCGACGTCACGGCGAGCTCCGGCGACGTGCGTCTGCAGCCGCAGCCCTAGATCTATCCCTGATCGTCTTTGGGCTCGGTGGATGCCGTGGCCCTGCGCCAGGACCAGCCGGACAGGCCGAACCTGCCGTCAAGTCCGAAGGCGTAGCCCGCCTGCGTCATGGCGAGGAGCGCAAAGCCGCCGACATAGATGATCGCGGAACCGATGTCCGTAGTCCCGGCCCTGTAGGGACCGCCGAAGGCCTCCCCGGTCGACCAGATGATGAGCGAGAGGACGCTGCCCAGGACGGCGAATGCCCGCATGCCCACGCCGAGCAGGAGGGCGATCGCGATCACCGTCTCGCCGAGCGCGACCAGATGCGCGAACAGGGTCGGATCGATGTTCACGGTTTGCACCCAGAACCGGATCCAGCTGTCCACCCAGGCCGGCTGGGCGGGACTCAGATTTCCCGCGAGGTACGAGGTGAAGCCGCGCACGAAGGACGGCTGCCATTTGAACCAGGCGTCCACAAGCCAGATGAGACCGAATCCGACGCGCCAGAAGGCGAGCCAGCCATAGGGCAGATCGATGAAGAGGTGACCGCCGCGCAACTTTGGCACCATCGTATCCCCCCTGCCCTAACGACGCACAAAGGGGACACATTCGTCAACCGCTGAGCGTGGCGCCGCGCCTACGGCCGCAGCTGCAGGCGCTCGAACCGGGCCCTCGTCATGCGCATAAGCGCGACATCCTGCCGCAGCGGATGGCGCTCGAAGCCTAGGCGCTCGAGCGTCCCCCTGCCGGCCTCGTTCGCGATCGAGATGTCGTCGAGGAGTTCCTGCCCACCGACCGCACCGAAGAAGAACGGCAAAAAGGCGCCCAGCGCGTCGCGCGCGTACCCTTGACGCCGCACG
>JAJZIE010000357.1 GCA_021810725.1 Bacillota bacterium
CGGGCCGAGTGCGAAGGCCTCGATCCAGTCTCCGCCCAGGTGCTGCGGGTCGACGAGACGCAGGTGCTCGCGCACCGAGAGCGTCTGGAACAGCTGCGTGCGCTGGAAGACGCGTCCGAGTCCGCGGCTGGCCCGCCTGGCGGCGCCCCAGCGCGTGATGTCGTGTCCATCGAACAGGACCCTGCCCGACGACGGCAGCACGAGGCCGGTGAGCAGGTTGAAGAGCGTGGTCTTACCGGCGCCATTCGGGCCGATCAGCCCGTGGATCGTGCCGCGCTCGAGGCGGAGGTCCACGCCGTCGACGGCCACGACTCCGTGGAAGTGACGCGAAACGCCTCTCGCCTCGAGCACCGGCCCGGAAGTCATCGCTTGGGCAGCGGCGGCGCGCTCTGCTGCGCCGACACGGTCTCGACCAGCTGCGGCGCGGCGTAGCCGATTCCGGCGTTCCAGACGAGCTTCACGACGTACATGGGCTGGATCGCCTGGTGATCCTGCGGGCGGATGTAGATCTGTCCCTTGGGTCCGTTGATCTTCATGCCGGAGAGGGCCTTCGTGATCGCCTGCGCGTTGGTGCCCTTGGCCTTGGCGAGCGCCTGCACGATCGCCTGGCCGGCCGCGAAGGAGGTGCCGGAGAACAGATCGGGCGGGTTATTGTAGAGCTCCTCGTAGTGGCTCGTGAGGTAGGTGTTGGCGGCGTTGTGGGGGATCGTGTAGTAGTAGTCCGTGACGCCGATGAAGCCGTCGTCGGCCTTGCCGAGCGCCTTGAGCCCGTTGTAGCCGCCGATCGCGCCGATCACGTTCATCTTGGAGTAGAGACCGGCCTGCGCCATCTGCTGGAACAGCGTCATGGCGCCGACGCCCGCCCAAGTCACGACGAGTTCCTTGGGCAGCGGCTTCATGCTGAGAATGTGGTCGATGTAGCTCGTGAAGTCGGTCGTGGTGATCGGCGCGTAGGTGACACCCTTGTTGGTCGCACCGGCCGAGCTGAGCGCGGCCGCCCAGTCCTTGACGCTCGAGGTGCCGAACACGTAGTTCGGTGCGAACTGGTAGAACGTTACGCCCTTGGAGCCGCCGTGCGAGTTGAGGTACGAGGCGTAGGCCCTCGCGTACATGTACGTGTTGACCGCCGTGCGGAACACGTAGGGGTTCAGGTAGGTCGTCGTCAGGTCATCGTCGGCGGCGGGGTCGACGATGAGCGGCACCTTGTACTCGCCCGCCAGCTGTTCCATCGGGATGGACACGGCGCTGTCGGCCGGCCCCTGGACCATGGCCACGTGATCGCTCAGGATCAGGTTCTTCATCTGCTGTTCGCCGGTGGCCGGGTCGCCCGTGTCGTCGCGGACGATCAGGTTGATGCGGCGGCCGTCCACCTTCATGGTTCCATGCGTCGCGTAGGCGATGCCCAGCTTGAGCCCGCGCAGCTCCTGCTGCCCGTAGTCCGCCAGGGGGCCTGTGATCGACGTCACGACACCGATGTTGATGGGTGCTGCCGCCTGCGCCGGCAGAGCCAGCGCGGATGCGAACGTGGAGGTCAGGAGGCCCGCGAGGACGATCGGGACACCAGACTTGAGGACGCGCGCAGCGTGCAAACCGGACCCTCCTCTCGATTGGAAACCTGACGCATGAATCATGTGTCATTTACCACTATAGTTCGATGCGCGGCCCTGTCAATATATGCGCATGGAGCTGTTCATTGGGACAGGCCGGCAGCCTGGGGGAGTCCAGTCGGGCACAAAGAGAGGCGCGCGCGGCCGTGCGGCCGCGCGCCTGGACGTCTTGCGGTCAGCGCCCCTGGAACTTGGCCTCGCGCTTCTCGAGGAAGGCGGCGACCCCTTCCTTGCGGTCCTCGGTCTCGAAGACGAGCTGCCACATGGCGGTCTCGTACTTGAGCCCGTCCTCGAGCGGCATGTCCTGGCCGCGCAGGATCGCCTGCTTCGCCAGAGCGACCGCCTTGCGCGCGCGGCCGCCGATGCGCTCGGCCAGTCCGACCGCCCGCTCGAGGAGCGACCCCTGGGGGTGCACCTCGTTGACGAGGCCGATGCGCAAGGCGGTCTGCGCGTCGATCATGTCGCCGCTCAGGATCATCTGCCGGGCCCAGCCGGGTCCGACCACCCGCTGAAGGCGCTGGGTACCACCCCAGCCCGGAATGATGCCGAGATTGATCTCCGGCTGGCCGAAGCGTGCGTTTTCGGATGCCAGGCGGATGTCGCAGCTCAGCGAGAGCTCGACGCCGCCGCCGAGGCAGAATCCGTTGACCGCGACGATCGAGGGCTTCGGGCAGGTCTCGATGCGGCGGAAGAGATGCAGGGTGCGCTCGGCGAAGGCGCCCGACGTCCAGAGATCAAGGTTCGGGAACTGGCTGATGTCGGCGCCTGCCACGAACGCGCGCTCGCCCGTTCCCGTGAACACGATCGCGCCGATCGCGTCGTCCTTCTCGATCCCGTCGAGGGCCTCCTCGAGTTCCTGCAGGGTGTCCTGGTTGAGGGCGTTCAGCGCCTCGGGCCGGTTGAATGTCAGGATT
>JAJZIE010000358.1 GCA_021810725.1 Bacillota bacterium
TCTACCGCACCGCAGACGCAAGTGATCGAGGGGTCGCGCGGCTGATGCGCGAGGGTGACCTCTGCCTCGCGGGTCCCGGCCGCGTCCTGCAATACGGCCAGCCCACCTACCCCGAGCCTTGGACCCCCGCCGACACCCGGCGTCTGATCACCGAGCGCGGTTGGCGCAAGGTCGTTGCCTTCCAGACGCGCAACCCGCTGCATAGGGCCCACGAGCATCTGCTGCGCATGGCGCTCGAAACGGTGGATGGCCTTCTCTTGCACCCGCTCGTCGGTCCGACGAAGGACGACGACGTCCCGGCCGTCACCCGCATGGACTGCTACCGCGTCACCTTGACGGCATTCTTCCCGCCTGAGCGCGTTCTGCTCGGGGTCTTCCCCGCCGCGATGCGCTACGCGGGGCCGCGCGAAGCGCTCTTTCACGCGCTGGTGCGACACAACTACGGCGCCAGCCACTTCGTCGTCGGCCGCGATGCCGCAGGGATCGGCGATCTCTACGACCCCGACGAGGCCCGCGAGATGGTCGAACGCTACGCCGACGAGATCGGCATCGTGCCGGTCGGCTTTCCACCCGTGGGTTACTGTCCGCGCTGCGATGGCTTCGTCTCGAGCCGCACCTGCCCGCATCGCGCCGCGTGGCTCGAGCTGTCGGGCACGGCCCTGCGCACCATGCTCCAGCGCGGCGAAAGCCCCCCAAGGGAACTCGTGCGCCCCGAGATCGCGGCCATCCTTCGACGATACTACCGTTCGGAGGGCTGACGGCACGGAGGCGATGTGCTTAGCTGGGATGGGATCCGTCTCGCCCAGTGAAGGAGCATCCACCGGTGCCGCCTAGGAACTTGCGCTGGTTCTCGCCCCTCGCGCTTCTGACCCGCGCCTTCGGCCAGATCGTGATCATCAGCTACGTCCCGCTGAGCCTGGCGCGTTCCGGCAGCCACTTCTACCTCGGCTTCGGACTGATCTACGCCCTGCCGTTTGTCATGCAGCTCATCTTCGCACCGCTATGGGGCAACCTGCTCGACCGCAGGGGCAATGTGGCGCAGGTCGCCGCCGTCGGCTACGCGGGCTATGCCCTGATGGAACTCGGTACGGCGTTCGCGCCAGGCATTCCCGCCATCCTCAGCGCGCTCGCGGTGGGTGGCGTCTTTGGCGCCGCCCTGTCGCCAGCCGCCAAGTGGCACAGCCTGCGCCTGCCCGACGGCACCGCCCACCTGTCTCAGGCCTTGCAGGGTGAAGCCGGTGGCTGGCTCGCGGGTGCCATCCTCCCGGCCGCCCTGTCCTATCTCGGCGTCGGGCTCTTCCATCAGCTGGCGTTCATCGGTGTCGCGACGCTAGCCCTGGCCGCTGTCAGCCTCGGCAGCGCCAGCAGCCTGCAACATGTCGTCAACCCGCCGGCACGGACGAAGGACCAGGGACCCGCCCTCCTGCGCAGCGCTTGGCTGCCCCTCTTCGGGGTCCTGCTCCAGTTCCTGTCGGGCGAGGTGTTCTTCTCGTTCTACGGCGTCTACCTGACGACCTATCTCAAGGGCCCGCTCTGGCTCTACAGCCTGACACTTGCCGGCACGACGGCCATCGGCCTCTGGCTCTACACGCCTGCGCTCCGCCTCTCGCGCCGCATTGGCCCGCAGCCCGTCCTGCTCGCCACGTCGCTCTGGTATCTCGTGAGCTATCTGGCGCTCTACCTTGCGCCCAGCGTACCGCTGGCCGCCATCGTCTTCACGGTGCCGGCGTTCAGCTTCCTGCGCATCGCCGCCAGCCTCGCCTTCGCACAGGCCGCCCCGAACCGTAGCGGCACGGCCATGGGCGCGTTCGACGCGGCGGAAGGTCTGGCGTGCTCCTTGGGCGGGCCGATCTCGGGAGCGTTTGTCGGTGCCCTAGGCCTCGTGGCGCTGCCGCTCCTGCCGCTT
Source organism: Bacillota bacterium (assembly GCA_021810725.1). Lineage (GTDB taxonomy): Bacteria > Bacillota > Sulfobacillia > JAJZYS01 > JAJYTV01 > JAJZQO01. The sequence continues at coordinate 1,907 of JAJZIE010000358.1, forward strand.
GCCGTGTCCGTGCTGTCGCCGTGGCCTCTGCTCCTGGCGAGGCGGCGGGCTGCGGTGCCGAGCGCCACCGGCGACTGACGAAGAGGAGACCGGGCTCGTCGCCCGGTCTCCTCTTCGTCGAATTTGCCTGCGTTCAGGCAGGCCCGCCGGCAACGGCCCCCGCGAGCCGTTCCACCTCCGTCAGCGAAAGACCAGCGAGGCTCGCGAAGAGCCGTGTGCCCTCGGGAAACGCCATGCGTGCGGTGACCGGGTTCGGTACCACAAGGCAAGGCATACCCGCTGCGGCGGCGGCCATCGCCCCGTTCGGCGAATCCTCGATCGCCACCGCCTCGCGCGCCGTCACCCCAACCATCCCGAGCGCCAGAAGGAAAGACGCCGGGTCCGGCTTGCCGCGGCCGGTCTCGTCATAGCTCGCGATAAAAGGGAAATCCTGTAGCAGTCCGAGGCGCATCAGGTGCCGCACGACCCACGCTCTGGGCGAACTCGAGGCGATGGCGAGGGCGACGCCACGGTCCTTCGCCTCCCGCACGAGGTCCACGACCCCTTCGCGAGCTGGCAGCGCGCCCACGATCAGGTCGTCGCGGTGCCGGCGCTCGGCGCGGATCTCGTCGCG
>JAJZIE010000359.1 GCA_021810725.1 Bacillota bacterium
CCGTACCCAACGCCACGCTGTCTTGTACGAAATCCCTTGCTGTCGCGCCCAGTCGCTAAGCTTCATGAGCCTAGCTTATCTCATATGTCCATATGTGGCCATCCACGCGTTGGCAGTTGCTAGCCCTTGGCCGCCCCCGACCTCGCGGCAGGCGGCGAGACGCCCATGGTCAGGGGCGATTCGGGGCCGGCGGCGTTGTACGTCCCGGACGCGCCGCGCTCCACCATGGCGAGCGTCCATGCGGCGAGGTCGCGTACGTCGATGACCTGGACCGGCCGATCGGGCCGGCCCGGCGCCAGCATCTCGCCGTCGCGCGCGCCGCGCGCGACCCAGTAGGTGAAGCGATCGCTCGCGTCGTCCGGACCGACGATCAGCCCGGGCCGGATCACGAGGGCGCGATCGCCGAAGGCTTCCTGCACGTCGAGTTCGCATCGCGCCTTCAGTGCGCCATACCAGGTGGAGACGTCCTCCTCGGTCTCGGAAGGAAGCTGCGCGCGCGGGGCGTCTTCCGTCACGCCGATCTCGACCAGAGAGGCGTACGCGTTGATGCTGGAGATGAAGGTGTAGTGCGGGCACGTCCTATTGAGCTGCCGCAGGGACTGGCGTACCACGCGCGGCAGGTAGCCCGACGTGTCGATGACGGCGTCGAAGCTTTGTCCGGCCAGAACCCCGAGCCCGCCGTCGCGGTCGCCGAACACATGGCGCGCGGTGGGGAAGAGATCCCGTCCGTGCTGCCCGCGGTGGAACAAGGTGACGTCATGTCCAGCCGCAAGAGCGGCCTCCGCGATGTGCTTGCCGAGAAACACGGTGCCGCCGAGGAGCAAAAGACGCACGGGCGACCGACCTCCCTCAAGGCTCGGTCACTTCCGCCCTGCCCGAGCGAATTCCTTGCGGAATCCTGGCATCGCCGCGGCGGCGCTAGGACGCTGCGACCAGATTCGCCAACGATGCAGGCGTGCGCTTTCATCTGTCCTTTGGCCGCTGCTGCCAGAACACGCCAGAAACCGAACGAAGCCAGCTGGCGTTTTCTTGGGTGGACCCGGAACCAAGGGACTTGCCCCAACCCAAGGAGGAAAAGAACACATGCAGAACCTGCGACGGATTGCCGTCGTTGCCGGAGTCGTGGCATCGCTGTCGCTGATCGCGGCCGGATGCGGCGCGCTGACCGGAGCGTCCGCATCGAGCCAAGGCGCGACACATCATAAGACGAGTACGTCGGATTCATCGGGTACGAGCGGCGCTTCGACGACATCGCTCAGTTCGGGAGGATCCTCGACTTCCACCACGGGCTCAGGGTCGAGTTCCGCGTCGACGTCCGGTTCAGGGTCGGCCGCATCGCCCGGTTCCAGCACCGGGTCCACCGGCTCCGACTCCGCCACGGGCCCTTCCGCGACGACCGCCCCGTCGCCGTTCCCGACCATCATCCGCATGGCCATGTCGTCGCTGCCGCAGTCGCTGCTGACCGGCGCGATGGCCCCAACCGTGCTGCCGATGGACGCCGCGGGCTCGGCGGACATGTACTACAAGCCGAGCTACTCGACCGCGCCGATCATGGGCTATGCGGGCTTTCAGTCGACCTACAGCGTGACGCTCTCGTCGCCTGAGCACCAGCTTGCGGCCTTCACCCGCTCGCTCTTCGACTCTTCCGCGCACGCGCAGGACGCCTTGATCCAAGGATTCGGCGACCAGCAGGTGCCGGCGAGCGCGGAGACCGTGGACCTTGGCTACGGCATCACGGCCAAGGAGTTTCCGAACGCCCTTCTCGGCACGACCGAGATCGTCTGGCAGGAAGGGCGCTGGACCGTGCGGGTGAGCGGGAGCAGTTCGGCGCCAGTCGCGGAGGCTTCCCAGGTGGCGGCCTTCCTGCACCGCTACTTCATGCCGGTGCCGACCACCTCGGGCGGCATCTCGGTCGATGCGGCGTCCGCTGGAACGCAGGCGACGGTGACCTGGACGAGCGGCGACGACCTCCTGGTCGTGCGCGCCTACCCGGGCGCGACGTCGCCGGCGCAGACCGCCATGCGGATGGCGATCTCGATGGAGAGCTATAAGTAGGCCCTCGGACCCGGTTCCGCACGACCTCGCATAGAGCCAGGGTCTCTCCTTAGCGGGAGGGGCCCTGGCTCTCTTACCGGGTGGCCGCCGGCAGGCGGGCGGAGCGGAGGCACGCACAGCCTCCCCTGAATAGGCTGTAGAAGCAGGGTCCATGAGGAGGAGCTCCATGGCACGTTTCGAGGACACGTTCCCGCCGTACGTGGCGTTCGGCAGCCGCACGCTGTCGTTGCAGTCACCGAACCTGCGCGGTACGGACGTGGCCATTGCCCAGGCGATCTACAATCTGATGCTCACGACGATGAACCCGCCCGAGGGCCCGATGGGCACTCCGATCACGGTGGACGGCATCTTCGGCCCGCAGACGCAGGGCGCCGTGCGCAACATCCAGAGCTTCTTCGGGCTCACGGTCGACGGCGTGATCGGTTCGAACACCTACTTCGTCTACGGCCAGGGCGTAGGC
>JAJZIE010000360.1 GCA_021810725.1 Bacillota bacterium
CCCGCAGGAACGGAGCGAATGTCGAGGTGCCCTTCGCGGACATCGACGCGCTCGGACCCGCCGGCGCGGTGAACTCGTGTGCCAGGGACATGGCCAGGTGGCTTCGCCTGCACCTCGGTGACGGCGAGGTTGACGGGGCCCGTCTCGTCAGTCAGGCGAGCCTGCAGCTCATGCACAGCCCGCAGATGGTCATCCCCCAGACCGCGCGCGACGAGCGACGGTACGCGCCAGCATACGGCCTCGGCTGGTTCACCGAGGTCTATATGGGCAAGGCGGTCGTGCACCACGGCGGCAACATCGACGGCTTCACCGCGATGGTCATGCTGGTGCCGGAGGAACGCCTCGGCGTCGCCGTGCTCTGCAACCAGGAGATGAGCGCGCTGCCGGCCGCGGTCGCCTATGCGGTCGTCGATCGGGTGCTGGGTCTGCCGGAGCGAGACTGGCCGGCCTACCTGCAGGCCGAGATGGAGAAGCTGCTCACGGTGGCGCACCAGGGCGGGGACTACAGCCAGCAGCAGGTCCAGGGCACAGCGCCGAGCCTGGGGCTCGAGGGCTACCTTGGCACCTACGAACATCCCGCGTACGGATCGTTGCGGATCGCCCCTGGGGAGCAGGGTCTCGCCATGACCTACCACCCATGGCCGGAGCCCCTGCCGCTCGAACACTTCCACTACGACGTCTTCGTCCTCCACGCCGAGCTCGAGACCATCCCAACGAGCTGGCGGATCCCCTTCCGTCTTGGCCTCGACGGCCGCGTGGAGTCGCTTGAGATCCAGTTCGAGCCGACAACGCCGCCGATCGTCTTTCGGCGCCTTCCCGACGCGGGGACCATGCCCCGCCATGAACTGAGCCGTTGTCTCGGCCTGTACCTCGTCGCCGGGATCCAGAAGATGCGCGTGGAGCTGAAAGGCGACGCCGCACTGACCCTGACGCTCGAAGGCCAGCTGCCGTACGAACTCGTGCCGGAGGGCCAGGGCCGCTTCGGCCTGAAGGGTCTGCCGGGCTTCAGCGTGCAGTTCGACCTCGCACCCGATGGCACGTGCCGCGGCGGACAGGTGATCCAGCCGAACGGCATGTTCCCGTTCGCGCCAGCGTCGTGACGACGGCCCGGGCCGCTCTCAGTCCAGGATGGCCTCCGCCTCGATCTCGACCAGGAGGCGCGGGTCGATGAGAGCCGCCACCTGCACCATCGTGACCGCGGGCATCACGCCGCTGAAGACCTCGCCGTGCGCCCGGCCAATCTCCCGCCAGCGCGCGATGTCGGTTGTGAAGATGCGGGTGCGCACCACGTCGCGCATCTGCGCGCCCGCCTCTCCGAGCGCCCGTTCGATGATCTCGAGGATGAGCCGGGTCTGGCCATAGGCGTCCCCTGGGTAGGCGGGTTCGCCATCCACGACCGCTGTCGTGCCCGCCACGAGCACGCGCTCGCCGACGCGGACCGCGCGGCTGTAGCCGACCTCGTGCTCCCAGGGTGCGCCGCTGCCGATGCGCAAGCGCTCTGTCGCCACGTCCATGCACCTCCACGATGTTTTGGCCCGCAAGACGCTCCGTCGTCAGGTTGCGAGGCGCCCAAGACGCTCCGTCAACGTAGCGAGACGGCGCCTCGCATACTCGGGTTCGAGAGTCCAACTGGCTGCCACCTCCCAGGCGTCGCCCGCCGCGCGCAGGCGGTCCGGCGGGAGACCCGGGAGGTGCGGGACTGCATGGGGCGGCAGGTCCGAGAAGTCCAGGAGCGAGACGTCGACCCTCGCCTCGTCCCAGTCGAGGAGGCCGACCCCTTCCTCGGCCACGCGCAGGTTGCCCGCGTGAGGATCCCCGTGCACGACCGACATCGGCAGGCCCACGAGGGGCGCCCAGGCCGACCGCAGCAGGCGTACCACCTCCCCGGGCACGGCGGCAAGGTCGACGTCACCGCCACAGGTGCGATCCAGCAGGTCGATGCTTGAAACGAAGCCTGGGCGCTGCGGCCAGCCCCGGGTCGCCGCGTGCAGATCGGCGAGGGCGGCGGCGGTCTGCCGCCACTCCGTCGGTGTTTTGGGCGCTACTCCGTCCAGCCACTCAAGCACGAAGAGGCCGTCCACCGAGTCGCGGCCGTCTCCGGCCGCCAAAGGACGCGGCACCCGGAGACCGCAAGCCTTGAGATGCCTGAGGAGATCGAGCTCCCAGACAAGATCCTCCTCACTGCGGCGCGTCTGGCGTGCCACGTAGCGACGGCCGCAGATGCTTACTGCCCAGACGGCGCTGCGGGTGCCGCCGGGAAGCCGTCGCTCCACGATGGCCCCGCTGTTCCAAGGCTTGAGGCGTGCCGCCAATTCCTCGGCTTCGCTCACGTCCCACCTCCGCGGGCAGATTGCTCTGCCCCGAGCATACCGCCTGGGCGAGGAACTTTTGCACAGGGGCGCAACGCAACGCACCGTTCATGCGTGTTAGGGGGCGAACCGCTCGCAAGGGTGGGGGGTGAGTGCATGGAGCCAGCGGTTTCAGACGAGTTCGAAAAGTTCTACCTGCACAA
>JAJZIE010000035.1 GCA_021810725.1 Bacillota bacterium
CGCCCAGGAAGAGATCTTCGGACCGGTGCTGTCCGTGATCAAGGTCAAGGACTTCGACGAGGCTGTCGCCGTCAACAACGGTGTCACCTACGGCCTCAGCTCCTCGATCTTCACGCAGGACGTCAACCGCGTCTTCCGCGCCATCCGCGACCTCGAGAGCGGCCTCCTCTACGTCAACGCCGGCACCACCGGCGCGGAGATCCACCTGCCGTTCGGCGGCGTCAAGGGCACCGGCAACGGCCACCGCGAGGCGGGCGTCGCGGCGCTCGACTTCTTCAGCGAGTGGAAGTCCGTCTACGTCGACTTCAGCGGCCAGCTGCAGCGGGCGCAGATCGACGCCTGAGCCGCATTGTGTCGATCGTGTTCATGCGCTAACCTAAGGTAAGCCAGGGCGTCCCCGCGCCAGCGGTGGCGCCCTTTCTTTAGGCAAGCGTCGACAGGACGGGGAGGCGGTCAATTGTCCCAGGCGACGGAGGCGACCTGGCTCGAGGACGTGCTCGCACAGGAGCACCTCTTTCAGAGCCGGCGGCGCCCTGCACCGCCCGGACAGCGCGTCAGCTGGCGGATCGGCACGAGCGTCATGCCGCTGGGCCAAACCCTGCGGCAGCGCCTGCGGCAGATCGGGGAGGATCTCTGGGCGTTCGCCCAGGCGCAGCAGGAAATCTATCACCAGGCCCTGCAACGGCCTGAGCTGCATTTCGTCGCCGAGTATCTCGATCTGGGCAAACCGGAGGACGTGGTGCGCTTCAGCCAGATGAAACGGCTGCGACGCCAGCTCCCGGCCTTTATCCGGCCGGATCTCCTCCTGGTCCCGGGTGACGAGTTCATCGCCACCGAGATCGACTCCGTCCCGGGCGGGTTCGGCGAGCTCGCGGCCCTGCAGGATGTCTACGCGGCCCTCGGCCAGGACGTCGTCGGTGGTCCGACCGGCGTGCTGGACGGTTTCATGCGGGCCATGGCCATCACGGCGGGAAAGGATGACCCGACCGTCGCGATCGTCGTCTCGCAGGAGTCCGAGGACTATCGGCCCGAGATGGAGCATGTCGCCCTCGCGCTGCGCGGGCGCGGCCACGCGGTCTATTGCGTGCCGCCGCGCGACGTCCTCTTCCAGGAGGACGGCCTCTACGTCGAGGGCAGGCGGATCGACGTCCTCTACCGCTTCTTCGAGCTCTTCGACCTGCGCAACGTGCCGAAAGCGGACCTCTTCCTCTACGCCCAGCGCAAGGACCTGGTGCGCATCACGCCGCCGATCCGCCCGCAGTTCGAGGAGAAGCTCTGGTTCGCCCTGCTGCACCATCCGGCGCTCGAGCCGACCTGGGCCGCGCAGCTTGGCCAGGATCGGCTGGCACGCCTCAGGGCGCTGATCCCGGAGACCTACCTCATCGACCCGCGCCCGGTGCCGCCGCACGCGGTGGTGGCGGGCCTCACGGCCTGCGGCCAGCCCCTGCAGGACATGCGGCGGCTGGGCGACATGGGCAAGCGCGAGCGCGCCGACTGGGTCCTCAAGCCGTCGGGCTTCTCCGAACTCGCCTGGGGCAGCCGCGGCGTCCACATCGGCGAGGACACCCCGCAGGAAGCCTGGCAGGCGGCGGTGGACGAGGCCTTGGGCGCGTTCGCGCACACGCGCTGGATCCTGCAGCGCTACCACAAGGCGAAGGTCCTGCGCCACGACTACTACGACTTCAGCCACGGCGAGGTCGTGACGATGTCCGGCCGCGCGCGGCTCTGTCCCTACTACTTCCGCCAGGGCGACGGCGTTGAGCTCGCAGGCGTGCTCGCGACGATCTGCCCGCAGGACAAGAAGATCATCCACGGCATGGTGGACGCGATCATGGTACCGGGGGGCGCCGTCTAGACCCTGTCCGCCACCTGGCGCGCGGCGGCGCGCCAGGCCTCGAGCACCCGCGCGATCTCACCGTCCCGGTCCGCCGCCCAGTCTCCGGCCCACATCCTGTGCAGGCGCCAGCCGAGCCGCTCGAGCTGGCGCTGCCTGTCGTAGTCGCGCCGGGTCGGCGCCGGGTGGCGCTCCTGGGCGTCGCAGGCGATGGCCAGGATGTATTCCTGGGGACGCTCCGGATGGCGCACCGCGAGGTCCACCAGGTGGCGCATCGCGCCATACTGGGGCACCACATCGAGGCCATGGTCGCGCAGCGCGAAGTATACCTGCTCGGGAAAGAACTCGAGCTCCTCCTCGAGGGGATTCACCGGCTCGTCCGTCAGAGCCGCCGCCATGGCTCCTTCGTGACGCATCTCGGCGAACTGCAGGAACTCCCGCAGGAGCGCCACGCCGCTGCCTGGCCCGATCTCCGGGACATCCTGCCGCCGCAGCCGGCTGGCGACCGTCATGCGCCGCCTGGCGCGGGTGGTGGCGACGTTGAGGCGGCCGAGGCCGGTCGGGCCCCAGAGCAGCGCAAACTCCCGCGCGGGATCGTCGATGCCGATCGCCAGGATCACGCCGTCGCGTTCGTCGCCCTGGACGAGATCGACCGGCTTGACGAAAAAGCGCTCGGGCCGGTCCTGGCTGAAGAAGGGTTCCAGCTCCGGCCTCGCGTGCAGCCGTTCGCGCAGGGCGGCCTCGATGCGCCTCGCCTGCGCCGGCGTCAGCGCGACCACCCCGAGCGATTCGTCCGGATGGGCCTCGGCCTGCCGCAGGATGAGGTCCAGGAGGGGCGCGAGGTCCTGCATCGGGGCATCCTGGCTCTGCGCGCCGCCCGGGGCCGCCAGCAGGACGTGCCTCAGGCCCTCGCCGTGGCCCAGGCGGCCCGGAAAGGTGCGGACGGCGCCATCGTAGACGCGGCGGTTGGCGAACGCGAAGAGGGCCTCGTCGCGGCTGCGGTAGTGCCAGCCGAGCCGGTAGCTCGGCAGGAAGGCGCAGGCTTCCATGAGGCTGCGCATCGGCGCTGCCGTGCCAGGGGGTGGCAGCTGGCGCCGATCGCCCGCGAGCACCAGCCGCGAGCCCCGGCTGATCGCCCCGAGCGTGGGCTCGAGCGGCAGTTGCCCCGCCTCGTCGCAGAGCACGACGTCGAACGGGCGGTGTTCGCCGTCCACGACCTCGCTCACGGCCCACGGGCTCGCGAGCCAGCACGGGAAGAGGGCAAGGAGCACGTCGGGCGCCGCCGCGAGCAGTCCTGTCAGAGGCATGTCCGCACGCGCCGCCTCTTCGCGCAGCAACCGGGCCTGCTCCGGATGCTCCGCCACGGCAAGCGCCGCGCGCCGGCGCTGGGCCAGCCGCACCGCTTTGGCGGCCGCCCGCAGCTCATCCAGCTCGAGGTCCAGAAGGCTCTGGCGCAGGCGATCCAGATCGCGGCCATAGAGCCCGCTCAACTCCGGCTCCTCGGATTTCGCCTGATCGAGGCAAGCCTCGAGCCAGAGGAACTCGAAGGCCTGCGGCCAGATCGCCGGATCGATCTTGCGCCCGATGAGGTCGCGGGCGATGTCGAGCGCGCCGTGCCTTTCGAGTTCTTCGCCGATCGTCAGCGCGACCGGCAGGCGGTGCGGCGTCACCTGGTCCCGCGCAAGCCCTGCGATCAGGTCGCCGAGGCTCTCGAGCGACCGGCCTGCCAGGAGCCGAGGGCCGAGCATCGACGACAGTTTGAGCAGCGGGGCTCTCAGGGCCTCAACCAGCTCGAGCAGCCGGTCCGCCTCCGGCAGCTCGGGCGGCGGCGAGTCCTGGCCGCTCAAGGACTTCCACGCCGCGGCCTGCCGCAGCATGGCCCGCACATCCTCCCGCAAGGTCGCGACGCTGACCCGCGGGTCGCGTCGCAGCTCCCGCAGCCGCCGCACGGCCGCACGGCGCTCGCGGTGCCACGTTGCGAGGGGACCCCGCGGCGCTTCCTGCCCGAGCACCGCCACCTCGGCCGTCCAGACCTCCGCGCCGTAGCGGCGATAGGACGCGTTGACGCCGGCCAGCAGGCGCGCCAGCCCCTCGGCATCCGCGAAGGTCTGCGGACGCACCGCCGGCACGAACTCCCGCAGACGTTCGAGCGACGCGGTGAATCTCTGCCAGAGCCGATGCGCCTCGAGACTCTGTCCGACGGCGTCCGTCGCCGCCTCGGGATCCGGCAGTCTCGCGCTCGCCCAGGGCGACGCCGATCGCCCGGCAAGCAGGTCGCCGAGGTCGGAGGCGTCCGCGAGGAGGAGCTTGACATGGCGGACGGTGGCGGCATCCATCCGCGCCAGTTCCGGCCTTGGCACGAGACCTGCCTCGGAGATTTCCTTGGGTGCCCTGAGCAGGCGGGTCTGCATGTCGAAGATGCTCACGTCGCTCGGGCTGCGCATGCGGTGCAGCGCCGCGATCCGGTCTTCGATGTTCTTCCGGCGCAGCCTCAGGGTCTCCTCGTCGTAGAAATCCCCGTCCGGTGGCGCGGCGTCCCGGGCCGCCGCGACGATGCGCCGGCGCACCTCGCCATCCTCGTGCTCGGCGAGGGCGAGGTCGAGGACAAGGTCGCCGAGGCCGCGCTCCGCGAGCCGCCGCTGCACGTCCCTGAGCGCCTGCAGCTTCTGCGCCACGACGAGCACCCTCTGGCCGCCGCCGACCATCGCGGCGGCGATGTTGGCGACGGTCTGGCTCTTGCCGCTGCCCGGCGCGCCCTCAAGAATGCAGCTCTCACCCCGGCGCACGGCGTCGACCGCCCGCAGTTGCGTCTCGTCGGCCGGCAGCACGATGCGCCGCGGCGAGGTCTCCCCGGCCGCGGAGCCGCTCGCCAGCGTGCGCCTCGCCTGCGGGTCTCCCGCCAGGGCCGCCACGACGTCGTGCCCCCCGAGGCGGGACGCCTGGCGGCGAAGGTCGCGCAGGAGGTGGGCGTGGTGGGGAAAGAAGTGGCCGAGCACGCTCTCTTCCCGCAGTTCGAACTCCGGCACCTCGCCGGCGGCCGCGCGCAGCGGTGCCCAGGGGTCCTCCGGGAGGTTGCCATCCGGCGCGAGATCGGCCGCGTCGCCGAGCAGCGCGAAGGCGCGCCCGTGCTCGCGCTCGAGCAGTTCGAGCAGCATCGGGTTCCATGCCAGCCGGCCGCGGCGTCGCAGCAGGCCACGCGGTGTGGGAGAAGCGATGTCCACCGGCAGCAGCAGGGCGGGCGCCAGGGGAGGCTCCTGCCCGTCCCTGCGCCACGTCGCGAGCCCTAGACCGAGGTGCAGCGTGTGGGTGCCATACTCTTCGCGGCTCTCGAGCGCACGGTCCCGGAGGACGCGCAGGATCCGCGCCTCCGGTTCACCGCGCGGGCGCAGGAGGTCCGCGAAGGCGACCGGCCTGCCGTGCAGGAGCTCCCGCAGCGCGTCGCGGTCGATCTCCCCGAGTTCCAATGCGCCGTCCCCCGCGTCCTGCCAGCGCACGAGACTGCTCCGGCCCGCCAAGTCGTCAAGCCGGGCGATCCAGGTCCGGCACGCGTCCCGCACGAGGGCGGAGCGCGGCATCGTGCCGCCCGTGAGGCTGCGCGGCCAATGCTCTGCGGCCATCTCGGAACCTCCTTCGCCATACTCCCGGCGGCACGGGCCCGATCCCATCGCATGCCGGGTTAGTATGCGCGCCGCAATGGCGCCGAAATCGAGGGAGTCCGCAGGCGCCTTTGCCGTCGCCTTCTTCTGGAATGGCACGGGCGACCTTTCCCCATTTGCCAGAGACCTCTGGCAGACCCGTCCAGCCGGGCGCATGGCCCGTGATACGCGCGCCCGCGTTGGGTATCCTGTCGCGTGACGCGGCCGGCCGCCCCGGGGGCGGCGCAGATCCGCCCGGCGGGGATCGGAGGTTCAAGGGAGCATCCCCGACCAAATACGGTTCAGGAGTGGGCACATGCTCGCGCAATACTTCCCGCTCGTCATCTATATCGCGATCGCCCTGCTTATCGCGGCGAGCGTGCTCGGCCTGTCGCGCCTGCTGGGGCCGAGACACCCGACCGAGAAGAAGCTCGAGACCTACGAATGCGGCATCACGCCCGAGAGTACGGTCGGCCCACGCTTCTCGGTCAAGTTCTACCTGGTCGCGATGCTGTTCATGATCTTCGACGTCGAGGCGGTGTCGTTCTATCCCTGGGCGATCCTCTTGAGGCGGATGGGCACCTTCGGCCTGAGCGAGATGGTGCTGTTCGTCATCGTGCTGGCGACGGGTTACGCCTACGTCTGGAAGCGGGGTGGGTTCCAGTGGCAACCGTAGACGACGACCAGTCGGTCCTCTTCACGAGCGTCAAGAAGCTCTCGGCCTGGGCGCGATCCAATTCGCTCTGGCCAGCGCAGTTCGGCCTCGCCTGCTGCGCCATCGAGATGATGGCCACCGCCGCGTCCCGCTTCGACCTCTCCCGCTTCGGCGCCGAGGTGATGCGGGCGTCTCCGCGCCAGGCAGACGTCATGATCGTCGCCGGCCGCGTCTGCCAGAAGATGGCTCCGGTGGTGCGCGAGCTCTACGACCAGATGCCCGAGCCGAAGTGGGTCATCGCGATGGGCGCCTGCGCGTCCTGCGGCGGCGTCTTCGCAAACTACGCCGTGGTGCAGGGAGTCGACCGGGTCGTGCCGGTCGACATCTACATCCCGGGCTGTCCGCCGTCGCCGGAAGGACTGATCGAGGGCGTGATGCGGCTGCAGAAGAAGATCCGCGAAGGCGGCAGGCCGGTCCTGCCGCTGATGACGCCGGCAACCGAGGTGGCCGAGGCATGAACGAGATCCTGGACGCCCTGCGCGAGGCGTTCGGCGAGAAGGTCGCGGTGGCGCACCGCATCGGTCAGACCGCGCTCACGCTGCCAAAGGACGCCATCGTCGATGTCGTGCGCTTTCTCAAGGAGCATGGCTTTTCCATCCTGCTCGACATCACCGGGGTGGACCACCTCGAGCGGGACCCGCGCTTCGATGTCGTCTACCACCTCTACCACCTGCAGCTGCACGACCTCGTCCGCCTCGTCGTGCCGGTCGGCGGGGAGCAGCCGGAGCTGCCCAGCGTGACGCAGCTGTTCGCGGCGGCCAACTGGGCGGAACGCGAGATCTACGACCTCTTCGGGATCACGTTCTCGGGCCACCCGGACCTCAGGCGCATCATGATGCCCGACGACTGGATCGGCCACCCGTTGCGCAAGGACTATCCGCTGACAGGGCTCGGTCCGTTGCCGCCGCTCGTGCGCGAGTGAGGGGGGAGAGCAGATGGCCTATACCCAGGAACAGATCGCCAGCCAGATGGACGCGGAGCCGGGCCGCGGCGGCAACATGGTGCTGAACCTCGGCCCACAGCACCCGAGCACCCACGGCGTGCTGCGCGTCAAGGTGGAGCTCGACGGCGAGCAGGTGGTGCGCAGCGAGCCGGTCATCGGCTACCTCCACACCGGCATCGAAAAGACCTTCGAGGACCTCATGTACCAGCAGGGCTGCATGCTGGCGCCGCGGGCGGACTACGTATCGCCGATCATCAACAACCTCTGCTGGGTGCTCGGGGTGGAGAAGCTTCTCGGCATCGAGGTGCCGAAGCGCACGCAGTACATCCGCGTGCTCTTCGCCGAGCTCTCGCGCATCGCGAGCCACCTCGTATGGCTCGGCACCAGCGCCATGGACATGGGCGCGATGTCGCCGTTCTTCTACACCATGCAGCAGCGGGAACTGATCCTGGACCTCAACGAGATGGCCGCCGGCTATCGCATGAATCCGAGCTACTTCCGCGTCGGAGGCTTGATGGGGGACCTTCCGCCGGGCTTCCCGGAGAAGCTCTACGCCTTCCTGGACGGATTCCCGCACTGGCTCGAGGAATACCACGAACTCCTGGACCGCAACCCGATCTGGATCGAACGCCTGCAGCACACGGCCACGATCAGCCTCGAGCAGGCGCTCGACTACGGCTGGACCGGGCCGCTGATCCGGGCGCTCGGCGTGCCGTTCGACCTGCGCAAGACGAACCCGTACTCGTCCTACGAGGACTTCGACTTCGATGTCCCCACCGAGACCGAGGGCGACGTCTACGCGCGCTACAACGTGCGCATGCGCGAGATGGGGGAGAGCCTCAAGATCGTGCGCCAGGCCATGGACAACATGCCGGGCGGTCCCTGGCGCGTCGCGGACGAGAAGATCTACCCGCCCGAGAAGACGGAGATCCGCCAGAGCATGGAGGCGCTGATCTACCACTTCAAGCTCTTCTCGGAGGGCTTCATGGTCCCGCCTGGCGACGTCTTCAGCGCCGTGGAGGGACCGAAGGGCGTGCTCGGCTGCTACGTCGTCAGCGAGGGATCGTCGAGGCCCAACCGCGTGCACATCCGCGGCCCCTCGTTCTACAACCTGCAGGCCCTGCCGGCCATGATCAAGGGCGGAATGCTGGCCGACATCGTCGCGGCGATCGGCTCGCTCGACATCGTGCTCGGGGAGGTGGACCGATGAACCAGGAGCACCTCGCGGAGGCGAAGAGCCTCCTCACGGCCTTTCCCGGCAAGTCGTCGGCCCTGATCCCGATCCTGCACCTCGTGGAGGACGAATTCGGCTACATCCCCCAGGAGGAAGTGGACGCGGTCGCGGGTCTGATGGGCGTCACCGCCGCCTACGTGGAGGCCGTGCTCTCGTTCTACACGCTCTTCCACCGCCAGCCGACCGGCAAGTATCTCATCCAGGTCTGCCGCGGCCTGAGCTGCCATCTGCGAGGCGCCGACCGCCTGGCGCGCTTCCTCTACGAGGAACTCGGGGTGCAGCGCGGGGGCACGACCGACGACGGGCTCTTCACGGTCGAGGAGGTCGAGTGCCTCGCGCTCTGCAAGGACGCGCCGGTGGTGCAGGTCAACCTCGAGTACCGGCCGCGGGCCACGCAAGAAGAGCTGGGGCGGCTGATCGCCGAGAGCCGTCAGGAGGTGGCCCGGCATGCCTGAGACCCGGCTGCTCTTCAAGCACATCGACGTACCCGGCATCGACGGGATCGAGGTCTACGAGCGCGCAGGCGGCTACCGGTCGCTGCGCAAGGCGGTAAGGGAGATGTCCCCCGACGATGTCGTGCGGGAGGTCATGACCTCGAACCTGCGGGGCAGGGGCGGCGCCGGCTTCCCCACGGGCCGCAAGTGGAGCTTCCTGCCGAAGGACGGCCGCACGCGCTATCTCGTCTGCAACGGCGACGAGTCCGAGCCTGGCACCTGCAAGGACCAGGAGATCATCTACCGCCACCCGCACCTCCTGATCGAGGGCGTGCTCACGAGCGCCTACGCGATCGGCGCCGAGCAGGCCTTCATCTACCTGCGCGGCGAGTTCAAGGGCGGCTACCTCACGCTGCGGCGCGCCATCGCCGAGGCCAGGGCCAAGGGCTACCTCGGCGACGACGTACTCGGCAGCGGGCGCAGGATCGACATCAGGCTCTACCTCGGGGCGGGCGCCTACATCTGCGGCGAGGAGACCGCGCAGCTGGAGAGCCTCGAGGGCCGACGCGGCATGCCGCGCCTCAAGCCGCCTTTCCCGGCCACGGCAGGGCTCTACGGCATGCCGACGGTCGTCAACAACGTCGAGACGCTCGCCGCGGTCGTGCCGATCGTCGAGATGGGCGGACAGGAGTACGCGAAGCTCGGCACCAAGGAGAGCGCCGGCACCAAGCTCTTCTCGGTCTCGGGCAACGTCCGAAGGCCCGGCAACTACGAGGTGGAGCTCGGCAAGGTGACCATGGGCGAGCTCCTCCATGACCTCGCCGGCGGTCCGCCGGAAGGCCGCCGCTTCAAGGCGGTCATTCCGGGCGGCTCATCGGTGCCGTTCCTGCCGCCCGACAAGTTTGACACCCCCCTCGACTACGAGTCGCTGCGGGCGGCGGGCACCATGCTCGGCTCCGGCGGCGTGATCGTGCTCGACGACCAGGCCTCGATCGTCGACGCCTCCCTGCGCCTGATGGAGTTCTACCGGCACGAGTCCTGCGGCAAGTGCACCCCGTGCCGCGAAGGCACCATGTGGCTCGAGCAGGCCCTCGGGCGGATCGTCTCCGGCGAGGGCCGCCAGGGCGATCTGAAGACGATCGAAGGGCTGATCGCCCACATCGACGGGCAGACCTTCTGCCCCCTGGGCGACGCCGCGATCGCCGCGCTCGGTTCGGCCTTGCGCCTCTTCCGCGGCGAGTTCGAGGAGCGCATCGCGACGCCGCAGCGCCAGCTCGCGGAGGTGGCGCAGTGATCTCCCTGACGATCGACGGCCGTGCGGTTCAGGTGGAGCCCGGCACCCTGATCCTGAACGCGGCCAGGCAGGCGGGGATCGAGATCCCGGTCTTCTGCTACCATCCGCGGCTCGCCCCGGTCGGCGCCTGCCGCATGTGCCTGGTGCGCGTCGACAAGATGCCCAAGCTCGTGCCGGCCTGCACCACGCCGGTCGCCGAGGGCATGGTCGTGCGCACCGACACGGACGACGCGCTGCAGTCCCACGAAGGCGTCATGGACTTCCTGCTCAGCACGCATCCCCTGGACTGCCCGATCTGCGACGCGGGCGGCGAATGCGAACTGCAGGACAACGCCATGCGCTACGGCTCGAACCAGTCCCGCTTCGCCGAGCCGAAGCGCCACCTCAAGAAGGCGACGGAGCTCGGCCCGATGGTGGAGCTCGACCAGGAGCGCTGCATCCTCTGCCTGCGCTGCATCCGCTTCATGCGCGAGGAGGCGGGAGACCCAGCGCTCACCCTGCACGACCGCGGCAACGACACGGTGGTCGACGTCGCCGAGGGGCGCACGTTCGACTCGATCTTCGCCGGCAACACGGTCCAGATCTGCCCGGTCGGGGCCCTCACGTCACGCCCGTACCGCTTCAAGGCCCGGCCCTGGGACCTCGACATGGTCGATTCCATCTGCCCGCACTGCCCGGTGGGCTGTCACATGTCCCTCTCGCTGCGGCATGGCGACGTCCTCCGGATCCAGTCGCGGGACAGCGACGACGTGAACTGGGCCTGGCTCTGCGACCGCGGCCGTTTCGGCTACGGTTTCGTGCATCAGGGTCCGCGCCTGACGCGGCCGCTGGCGCGCCGGGACGGGCAGCTGGTACCCGTCGACTGGCCGGAGGCCATCGCCGCGCTCAGGAAGGGTCTCGCGGGGACGGCGGGCGCCCTCGGTGGCGCCCGCATCTCGCTCGAGGCGCAGTACCTCCTGCGCCGCTGGCTGCGGGAAGGGGTCGGCACGGACCATGTCGACCACCGCGTCCAGCCGCTCACGGCGGCGATTCCCCCGGGGCAGGTCGGGCGCATCGACGACATCGACCAGGCGGACCTTATCGTCGCGCTTGAGGTCGAGCTGCTGCAGGAGGCGCCGGTGCTCGCCATCCGCCTTCGCCACTCGGTCGAGGCCGGACACAAACTGGTCAGCATCTCGAGGCGCAAAGGCATGCTCGACATGCCGCACGAGGAGATCGAGACCGAGGACGTCGCGAGGGCCCTGCTCGACCTCGTGCGGGGCGGAGGCGAGCTCGGGGAGACATTCCTGCACGCCGGGAAGGTGCTGATCCTCTGGAACGGGCGCGGCCGCGAGATCGGCGACGCGATCGCCGAAGCGCACCGCCGGCGTCCGGGCGACACCTACGCGATGGTCGTTGGCAGCCTCGGCAACTCGTACGGCGCCGAGGCGGCCGGCCTGGTGCCGGGGCCGTCGGGACTCGACACCCGCGGCATGCTCGAGGCGGCCGCCCAGGGCGAACTCGACGGCCTGCTGGTCGTGGCGCAGGACAGGCGCGACTTCCCGGACCAGGAACTGCTGCGGGCGGCCCTCAGCCGGGTGCCCTTCCTCGCCGTGGCGGGGTTCCTGCAGAGCGACCTCACGGCGCAAGCCGACGTCGTGCTGCCGCTCGCGGCCTGGGTGGAGGCGGACGGGCACTTCGTGAACATGGAGGGTCGCGCGCAGCGCTACTTCGCCGGCGCCTCCAGGCCCGGCGAGGTCTGGGAGGACTGGCGGCTCTTCGCCCATCTCCTCGACTACGACTGGGACTACGATCATGTCCTTGAGGCGGTTCGGCGCGACCTGCCGGACCTCTTCGCGGCGGATCGCCGCACGGGCGGCCCCTCGCCGCAAGGCGGCTACGCGGCGCCGCCCGGCGTGATCGTCGGGGCCAGCATCTTCCACAAGGGCGTCATGCCGGATCCCCTGGTCCAGGCCATCGTGCCGCCGCCAAGGGTCTTCCTGGCCCCGGACCGCGCCGAGGCCCTGGCCCTGCCGGAAGGGCACATCCTCGATCTCGGGCCCGGCAAGGCGGAGGTAGGCATCTCGCCCGAGCTGCCCGCGGGAAGCGTCATGTGGCGAATCGGCCTCGAAGGGGCCGGCCATGCGGTCGACCGTCTGGCCGCCGGCCCTGGGCTCGTGGGGAAGGTGAAGTAGGGTGCTGCTCCTGGCGATCCTGATCGTGAAGAGCCTGATCACGGCCGTGCTGCTGCTTTCCGCCTTCGGCATCATGACCTGGCTCGAGCGCAAGGTGCTGGCGCGCTTCCAGTTCCGGCCCGGGCCGAACCGGCTCGGTCCCGGCGGCGTGATGCAATTCATGGCCGACGGCCTCAAGCTGGCCCTCAAGGAGGAGATCATCCCGAAGGCCGCGGACCGCAAGATCTATCTCCTCGCGCCCTTCGTGTCGCTGGCCGCCGCCCTCGTCGCCTTCGCGGTGATCCCCTGGGGACCGCCCGTCCACATCTTCGGGCAGAGGGTCGCGATGCAGATCGCGGCGCCCAACATCGGCATCCTCTTCGTGTTCGCCGTGACGTCGCTGGGCGTCTACGGACTGATCCTCGGCGGCTGGGCGTCCGCGAACAAGTACAGCCTGCTGGGCGGGCTGCGCTCCACTGCGCAGATCATTTCCTACGAACTCGCCATGGGGCTGGCGGTGACGGGGGTGCTGATCGCGGCCGGCTCGGCGGACCTCAACACCATCGTGCAGCGCCAGTACCACCTCTGGTTCATCGTGCCGCAGATCCTGGGGTTCATCATCTACGTGATCACGATGGTCGCGGAGACGAACCGCACGCCCTTTGACCTGCCGGAGGCCGAGAACGAGCTCGTGGCGGGCTACCACACCGAGTACACGGGCCTCAAGTGGGCGATGTACATGATGGCGGAGTACATCAACATGATCACGGTCTCCGCGCTTGCGACGACGCTCTTCCTCGGCGGTTGGCACGGGCCCCTCCTGCCTCCCGAACTCTGGTTCCTGATCAAGGTTGCGTTCTTCATGTACTTCTTCATCTGGCTGCGGGCGACGCTGCCGCGACTGCGCTACGACCGTCTGATGGCCTTCGGCTGGAAGGTGCTGCTGCCCACGGCCCTCCTCAATACCCTCGCGACCGCGGTGTGGGTGGCCGTCAGGGCGTAGGGGAGCGCAACGGCTCGGTCCTCGCCAATCTTGGTGGCGCACGCCGATGTGGCGGGCGGCGGCACGGCGCGCGAGGCGATCCGGCTCAGTCGGCCTTCGCGGCGAAGGAGGCCGAGGCGCCAAGGCCGCGGAGGTGGCTGAGGAGGGCCAGCCCGGGCGCGCCGCGGGCTGCCCTCTTGGCCGTGACGGGCAATGCCGAGGCCATTGCGGCGCGAGGCCGGAGCGGTCTCGTATCCGGCGCCACGGGTGAATCCGCCACATCCCCAAAGCCCCCCGTTTGCTCGACATGAGGGGCGCTGCCTTCCCGCATGCGGCCAAGCGGGGTCGCGCATGGTACAATGTCCTACGGCAATTGCCTCCAGTCTGGCCAAGCAAGGCAATCCAGAAGAAGGGCAGGCGAGCCGACCGTGGCCATGGGCCACAGGGAGGCAGGTCGGCGCTATACGTGATCGATTCCTACCGTCCCGAACCGCTTGTCGACTTCCAGAATCCAACGAACCGTGCGACCCTCGAGGCGGCCTTGAAAGAGGTCGGCGCCGAGCTTGGCCGCCACTATCCGATCGTGGTGGGCGGAGAGCGTCGCGAGCGCGAGAACCGCCTGCGTTCCTACAACCCGTCGCGTCTCGACGAGACGGTCGGCACCGTGTCGAAGGCGAACCGGCAGGACGTCGAAGACGCGATCGCGGCGGCCGAGCAGGCGTTCAAGACCTGGAGCCGTGCGGGTGCCGCGTTCCGCTCCAGGGTACTTTTGAAGGCGGCCGCCGAGCTGCGCCGCCAGAAGGCGCTCTTCACCGCGCTCGAGATCTACGAGGCGGGCAAGACGTGGCCGGAGGCCGACGGGGACGTCGCGGAAGCCATCGATTTCATGGAGTATTACGCCCGCCAGGCGGTGCGCCTGGCGCAGCCGGTGCCGACGATCAACCTGCCGGGCGAGGAGGACGAGTCCTTCTACATCCCGCTCGGCGTCGGCGTCATCATCCCGCCCTGGAACTTCCCGCTCGCCATTCTCTGCGGCATGACCACGGGAGCGATCGTGGCGGGCAACACCGTGTTGCTGAAGCCATCGAGCGTGACGCCGGTGATCGGCGCCTGGTTCGTGAACCTGCTGGAGCAGAGCGGCCTGCCCAAAGGCGTCGTCAACTTCGTTCCCGGCGACAGCCGGGAGATCGGCGACTACATGGTTGCGCACCCGCGCACGCGCTTCATCAGCTTCACCGGCTCGCGCGAGGTGGGCCTGCACATCAACGAGCTGGCGGCGCAGCACCAGAAGGGCCAGATCTGGATCAAGCGCGTCGTGGCCGAGATGGGCGGCAAGGACGCCATCGTCGTCGACGAGACGGCGGACCTCGAGCAGGCCGCGGCCGACATCGTCACCTCGGCGTTCGGCTTCCAGGGC
>JAJZIE010000361.1 GCA_021810725.1 Bacillota bacterium
AGGTCCGCCCCGCGCTCCACCGCCCGTCGCATGGAACGGAGCAGCTCTTCGAGGTTTTGATCCAGACTCGTCGTCACTCGTTGCACCGCGAGCGCAGCGCGCATCACGAGGCCTCCCCGCGCATCATGCCACTGGCGAGGGCACGACGCCGTCATGTAGACGCAGGATGCCCGCCCAGTCCAAGACGATTGTGCCATAAACAGGTATTCGTATGGTCCCATGGAAGAGTGGGGCAAGAGCCAGTCAAAGTGGGTTCCGAGCGTTCAAACGCTTTCTCGGAACCTACTTCTGCTCGGTGTGGCGCTCGCGGTAGGGCTCGTCGGTGGGTGCTCTGCGCAAACGGCGCCTACGCTACGCGCGCAAGGCGGTCTCGCGATCCCGCCGGCAACGTCAAAGGCGGAGGGAGAGCCGATCAGCCTCAAACCGGTGTCCCTGCCCGCGGCTATCGCCCGTCACCTGCCCAAGGGTCTGCAGGTCTTCAGCCTCTTCGACCGGGGTCAATACGAACGTGCCCGGGTTCCACAGCGCCTTGACAAGTTTTGCGTCCGTCGGTGTCAGCCTGAAAGCCCCCACCGTCCAGAGCGGACTGCCCGAGACCACCGCCTCCATGGCGCTGGCGGTGGTGGGGTGGGCGACGTTCCACCAGGTCGGGCTTTCTCCGAACATGCCGGCGACGCCGACCTGAAAGATGTACGCGGTCATCGGATCGGTGCAGCCGATCGTGCAGGACCGTTGGAACGGCGCGCGAACGTGCGCGCCCTCGCTCCGCAACCTCCCGGCGCGAGCGCCAGAAGGGCAGTCCAGATCCCGAAGGGTCTCGTGCGCTGTTCCTCCCGTGTTCCGTTTGACGGGATGGTCGAACCGCGTGGCGCCCATCCGAGTGGCCGTACCTAAAGCCGCCTGCCACCCCGCTTGTCCGCCGCCCGTCCCCGGCGCCAGGCCCCGAAAGCCGCGACAAACCCCCGAGCCCGCTGCTCCTCTAAAGGCTCTCGCAGCCGGTAACGGGCCTCCTCGTACGTGCCGAGCCCCTCCCCAGGCCAATCCTCGCGGACCGCTACGCGCCGCGCCGTATCGCCGCGCAAGGCGTGGCCGCGCTCGACGTGACGCGCGACCATCGCGCGCACGACGGCGCGCGGGCCGCTGCCGAAGCCCGGCCGACTCCTCCGCCATGGCGCCGCCTCCTGGAGGTCCTCCTCAACCGGGGCGGTGTGCTCCTCGTCGAGGGGCGCAGCGAATGCTCGAGGGCGGTGACGGCGCAGCAGTTGGTACAGCCCGACGGCCACCGCAAGGGCAAGGGTAGCCAGAACGAAGTGCGTCCAGAAGAGGTCGTGCGGGGAGATGGCACCCGCCGCGTGCCCATGCAGACGCGGGTTGAGTGGGTGCAACTGCGGGCTCTCGCCTGGGCGTGGCCGGACACGAGTCAGAAGGCCGACGACGGCGGCTAGGATAGGCGCGAGCAGGTGGTACAGCGCATAGACGCCCGCCGCGTACGCGCCGGCCCGCTGAAGCAGGATGAGCAGACCGACGAGGGCGGTGCAGGCCGCCGCCACAAGCAGCACGAGCCCGCCGAAACGCAGGCTGGACTCAAGAGCCTTGCCGTGGGCGCCAGATGGAGACCCCATGAGTTGCACGTAGGGAAGCCCGAAGGCACCCGCCAGCACGATCATCAGCGCGGGCAGCGCGAGGACGGTCCAGGCCGGAGAGCCGAGCCCTAGGCGCAGGATCGATACGCCGATCATGATCGCCACGCCGCGCCGCACTTCGGCCCTGAGCGACTCGCGCAGCGCGGGGCGCACAAGGCTGAGGGCACGCGAGGAGACTGCGGCCGCGGCAAGCATGCGCACGGCTGGTTCGGCGTGTCCCCCCGCAACCCAAGCCGCCGCCGCGCCGATGGCGAGGGCGGCGTAGCCAAGGCTTCGCGACTTGCGGGTGGCGAGCGCGGTCAGCGCGTAGGCAGCCAGCAGGAGCCACAGGGCTACGGGCGTACGGAGCCAGGCCGCCAGCGCGGCGACGAGCCCGACGCTCCACCCCGCCGCGGCCAGGTCGGGCGCGAGATCGGCCCAGATCCCTGTCTTCATCGCGGGACGAGGCGCAGAACCTCTACGCCCCGCGGCAAGCGCCGATCTGAGGAGGCGACATCCGAGCCGGTCTCTAGGAGGAAGACGCGGTGGCTTCGCGCCGCCCGGAGCAGCGCCGGACCCATGTCGTCCGTCAGATGCGGCACGATGACGACCACGTGCACATGGTAGGGCAACCTGGGCACCTCCTCGTCCAGAATGCGCGGCAGGGCGCGGAAGATGCCAGGAGGCGCGAGTTGCGCCAGGGCCTCCAGGATGAGCGCCAGCTGTCGCCTGCCGGTGCGGGGCTTGGCGCGGAACGAGAAGGCGCGTTGGCCCGAGGCCTCCGCGAAGATGCCCGTGACGTAGAGGCCGACAGCGTGTCCCTGGCCGATGAGGTCGCTTGCGAGGGACGCCGTGACTTCCACCGTCTCCTCGAGCAGAGCG
>JAJZIE010000036.1 GCA_021810725.1 Bacillota bacterium
GTCGGCCTCCGCGTGCACGAGTCGCAGGTCCGACACATCCGGCAGATCCCGGCGACGCCCGGCCACCGCCGCGTCGAGGCGCTCCTTCGCCCACCGGGCGTCCGGCTCGCGCTCGCCGCGGGTCAGAATGCGCACGAGGATGCTCGACTCCGGGTTCGCGTAGCCGCTGCCGACCACGCGGCCACGCGCGTCGGCCACCTGCACGATCTCGCCAGGAGCGAGGTCGTGCGGCACGTCCTGGAGCTCACCGCGAAAAACCCAAGGATGTCCCTGCAGCACCCTGTGCGGCCCCTGCCGCAACGTCAGTCTGCGAACGGCGGTTCCCCTCCTTCGACGGCATGGCTCAGAGCTCGCATCGATCCACGCCAGACAGGGCTGCCGGCCGGGTCGTGGCGCCTTGCGTAGCGTCCCTCGACAAACGCGAAGGCGATTCCCGCCTTGGTCGCCGCACCATCGTCACGCAGATCGTTGCCGATCATCAGGGCCGCATCGGGCCCGATGCCGAGGTGCAACAGGATCTCCTCGTAG
This sequence comes from Bacillota bacterium, assembly GCA_021810725.1. Taxonomy (GTDB): domain Bacteria; phylum Bacillota; class Sulfobacillia; order JAJZYS01; family JAJYTV01; genus JAJZQO01. The sequence continues at coordinate 529 of JAJZIE010000036.1, forward strand.
TATTTCGGGTCCGGCTTGTTGAAGCGGCAGGTCTCGAAGGACGTGATGCCATCGAAGTCGGACGGTCTGATCCCCGCCCACGCGAGGCGCTCCTCGATGACGAAGCGGGGAAACACGGGACTCGTCGCCAGGACGAGACGGTAGCCCGCGCCCTTGGCGGCAGCGACGAACGACCGCGCTCCCGGCATGGGACGGGTGTGCTGGCGCAGGGACGGAAAAATCTCGTGGTAGAAACGCAGGAACGCGCCGTCGCAGGCGGCCGAAGCCTCAGCCGTCAGTCCCTGTCGGAAGGTCTGGTAGAAGGCCTCCTCGTTGGTCCGGCCGTCGCTGCGGCTCGACACCATCGCACCGACCGCGGCCATCAGGCGCGGCGAGAAGTCGGGGAGGCTCACGGCCTCCCCGACGAACGCGGCCAACTGCTGCAGGTAGACCGGCAGGAACCGGTCGATGTCGAGCCCGAGCAAGGTGCCGTCCAGGTCCAGGAGCAGGTGGGACTTCGTCAATGTGCGGTCGCCTTGGCCTTCTGCATGATCTGCTGCGCGATCTGCGCCGGAACCTCCTCGTACTGGGCGAAGCTCTGCCTGAAGCTGGCGCGCCCGCCCGCCAGCGAGCGGAGCTCGATGGCGTAGCGCTGAAGCTCCATGCGCGGCACGAACGCGTGCACCCGGCTGCGCCCGCCTTCGGACTCCATGCCGAGCACCCGGCCGCGCTTGCGGTTGATGACACCGATGATATCGCCCATCGCGGACTCCGGGCAATCAACCCACAGTTCGTCCACCGGTTCGAGCAGCACGGGACGCGCCTTCTGGGCGCCCTCGCGGAACGCCATGGCGCCGGCCACCTTGAAGGCCATTTCGGACGAGTCCACCGGGTGGTAGCTGCCGTCCACGAGCGCGCAGCGCACGCCCGTCACCGGGAATCCGGCCAGGATGCCCTGAGCCATCGCCTCGACGACGCCCTTCTCCACGGCCGGCCGGTACTGCGACGGCACGACGCCGCCGAAGATCTTGTCCTCGAACAGGAAGTCGCCGTCGTCCAGGGGCCCTAGCTCCAGCCAGACGTGCCCGAACTGGCCGTGGCCACCGGTCTGCTTCTTGTGCTTGCCCTCGATGCGCACCTGACCCCGGAGCGTCTCGCGGAACGGCACCTCCGGCAGATCCATCTCGACATCGACGCCGAACTTCCGCTTCAGGCGGTCATGCAGCACCTCGAGATGCATTTCGCCAAGTCCCGCGACCACCGTCTCGTGGCCGCTCGGATGCTCGAGGCGCAGGGTCGGGTCCTCCTCGAGCAGCCGGTTCAGGGCGCCCGAGAGACGGTCCTCGTCGGCCGTGCTCCGCGCCTTGAGCGCAAGCCGGAAGACGGGCTCCTCGAAGTCGACGCCGTGCGCGGCGGGCATGTTCGCGCGCGCCGCCAAGGTGTCGCCGGTCTTGGTGTCCTGCAGTCGCGCGACGGCCCCGATCTCGCCGGGCAGGAGTTCCGCCACCGGCTCCTGCTTCTGCCCGCGCAGACGGTAGAGCTGCCCCAGCCGCTCCTCCTGGCCCTGCCGGACATTGAAGAGATGGCTGTCCGAACGCAGGTGGCCACTCAGTACGCGCAGGAGGCTGAGTCGGCCGACATGCGGGTCGGCGGTCGTCTTGAACACGAACGCGGAGACGTCGGCGGCGGCGTCCGGGGCGATGGTGCCGTCCGTCGCCGGAGCGGGCCTGGGCGCGACGCCGAACTCTCCGATCACCGAGAGCAGCATGCGCACGCCGGCCATCGAGGACGCGGCACCGAACAGCACCGGCACCGCGACGCCTCCGGCCACGGCCTGCCGGATCGAGCGGGCGAGAAGCTCGTCGCTCAGTTCACCCGCGTCGAGATACTGCTCGAGCGCTTCGTCGTCCGCCTCGGCCACGCACTCGCAGAGCTGGTCGCGCAGCTCGGCGGCATTCTCCGGCGCCTCGTCGAGCGGCTTGCCTTCCAGGCCTTCCGCCTTCCCGCTCCAGATCGCGTAGGTACCGTGCAGGGAGGACTCCTGGCCGAGCGGCCAGTCGAGCGCGACAAGCGCGTTACCGTACGTCTGGCGCAACGTGGCGAGGGCGTCGGCCGGGCTTGCGTTTTCACGGTCCAGCTTGTTGACAAAGATCATGCACGGCATAGCCTGGCTGCGCAGCCGCTCGAACTCCAGCTCCAGGCCGACCTCCACAGGCGCGGCGGCATCCACCACCAGCAGCGCGAGGTCGGCGACGCGCTCGGCCGCGCGAACTTCACCGACGAAGTCCAGGTAGCCTGGCGTGTCGACGAGGTAGATCGACTTGCCCTGCGTCTGCGCCGACCCGACGGCAAGGCTGAGACTGATATGGCGCCGCTGCTCCTCGGGTTCCTGGTCGAGGCTGGATGTACCGTCATCCACCTTGCCTCGCCGGTCGAGAGCCCCGGCACCATAGAGAAGGGCCTCTGCAAGTGTCGTCTTGCCACAGCCACTGTGGCCGAACAAGCCTACGGACCGTACACCGTCAGGCACCACATCTCCCATCTCGTGCGGCGCGGAACGCGCCCCTGCCTCCTTTGGTCCTCCGGATTCGCGCCCGGACTCCTGGCCGCTTTCGCCGATGGCGTCCAGGACTCCTTCAGCCGACTGGGCGCCTGCTGCGGTCCTTCTGGTCCTCCGGGCGGCGCCATTCGAGGCCAGGCAGCCAGGTCGCCGCAAGGTAGGCGCTGCCCAGGAGGCTGAGCGCCGCGAAGACCTGAGGCTGCCACGACACGCCGAGCGTCGCGAGCGCGAGGCCGAGCGGGGTCCAGCCTCCGCTCGTGGGCTTGCCCGCGCGTCCCAGCACACCGCGCAGGTGGTGCAGCACGGTGAGGACGGCGGCGCTGGCCCAGGCGACGGCCAGGACCCGTGCCCACTCCATGCCTGCTTGCGGCTGCAGGGCCGCTACGGGCAGTGGCAGGAGGAGCACGAGCGCCCCTACGAGTCCCACGCGCGTGCCCGTCGAAGGATAGCGCCGGCGAGATCCCACGACGTAGGGACGCGTCCGCCAGAAGCCGCGCAGCGTCGGCAGGAGGTCGACCGCCAGCACGATGCCGCCGATCCCGGTGAGGGCAAGCAGCCAGGTCTTGGCCACCACCACGGAAAGAATCAGCCCGACATGCCAGAGCACCGCGCCCCAGCGCGCAAGGTGGATCGACGCGGGAGGGCGGTTCACGAGGCGCGGCCAGACGTAGAGCGTCACGCCGAGCACGAGGCTGCCCAGCCATCCGAGGAGCAGCAGCATCTCCGTCGACGTCTCTAGCGCCTTGCCCGTCGTCGCGCCCACGACGGACACCAGGAAAAGATACACGGGCGCGGCCGCAAAGAGAGTCCTGGCGACGCCGTCGCGCGCCGGATCGGCAGCGGCCGGGCGGCCGCCCGGCGCGACGTACTCCTGCATCGGGTCGATCGGCTTCGGCTGGATCGGCGGATGCCACCAGGCGAGGTAGGCGTAGATCGCCGACGCGCCGAGCAGGGCGACGAAGCCGAGGCGCTGGACAAGCCCTCCCAGGGTGGCCGCTGGCCACGACAGCAGCAGGAGGCCGACCAGCGTGGCGATGACGAAGGAGGTGGCGAGCCGGGCGGGTACGCCTCGCGGTGTCGCGTGCAACACTTCGAGGCCGATGCCGGCGGCCATCAGTCCCGAGGCGCCGTAGCCCAGCCATAGGCGCAGGTCATCCGCAGCCAGGGCGCTGGGCATGGCGATGAGCCAGATGCTGGCCAGGGCCGCCGCAACCAGGCTGAGCGCGGAAGCCGCCACGTACCGACGCATCGCGATCCCCCCCAACCTGACGGAGACTAGACTTGCCAGTCGACCGCCTCGTCCTCGCCGCCGTCCCGCAGATTCACATAGCGCGCCAGCACGAACAGCAGGTCCGAGAGGCGATTCAGGAAGCGCATGACCTCGGGATTGAACTCCACCTCCGCCGCGGCCGCGACCGCGCGCCGCTCGGCCCGGCGGGCTATGGTGCGCGCCTGCTGCAGGTAGGCCGCCGCTTTCACGCCCGAAGGAAGGACGAAGTTCTTCAAAGGTGGCAGGTCCGCCTGCAGGCGATCGATCTCCCGCTCGAGCCGCTCGACGTCCGCGGGTGTGATGGTGCTCGGCGCCACGCCGCCCTGCGGCATCGTCGAGATGTCGTAGCCCGCGTGGAAGAGGCGGTTCTGCATGTGCACCAGCAGAGGCGTCAGGGCGTCCGCAGGGCCCAGTTCGGCCCGCACGATGCCGAGGACCGAGTTCAGTTCGTCGATCGTGCCATAGGCCTCGACGCGCCGGTGCGCCTTCGAAAGGCGCTGCGGCACACCCTTTGGCGTATAGAGGCTGGTCTCGCCCTGGTCCCCGAGCCGCGTGTAGATGTGCATGCCACTGCCTCCCGTATGGTTAGGAGTTCGCGCTGCGGGCGGGCGACCCTGCCTTGGCCACGCCGCGCGCGGGCGCGTACGCCCCCTCTGCTAAAATAGTTCGCGACGCGTCGCAGCAAAGGAGGAGGAATCCTTGGTCCGCGTCGGCATCATCGCGAACCCCGCCGCAGGCAAGGATGTGCGCCGCCTCGTCACCGAGGCGACGATCGTGACGGCGCCGGAGAAGATCGGCCTGCTGCGCCGCGCCCTGGTCGGCCTGGACGCCACCCCCGTCGACGAGGTGATCTACCTGCGTGACAGTATGCACCTCGTGGACCAGGCGTTGCAGGCCCTGCCGCAGCAGCGCAGGCCACGCTACGCCATGCGGCCCTTGGACCTGGTGCTGCGGCACAGCCCAGACGACACCAGGGCCGCAGCCGCGCTCATGGCGGAACAGGACGTCAGGGGCATCCTCGTGCTGGGTGGCGACGGCACCAGCCGACTGGTCGCCGGCGAGATCGGCGACGTGCCGCTGCTGCCGGTCTCGACCGGCACGAACAACGCCTTCCCGCACTGGACCGAGGCCACGGCCGCGGGACTTGCCCTCGGCTTCGTCGCGGCGGGCTACGCGACTGAGGCTGTGCGCCCGCGCAAGCGCATCGAGCTGCGCCAGGGCGGGGAGTTGAAGGAGATCGCTTTGGTGGACGCCGTCATTTTGCGCCCGGAGAGTACCGCGGTGCTGGCCGTGTGGGATGCGGACGACGTGGAGTCCGTCGTGGTGACGCAGGGGCTGCCCGAGACGGTGGGATGGTCCGCTGCCGTTGGCGCCGCGCTGCCGACCGGCATCGAGGAGCCGCGCGGCGCGTACCTGCGGCTCGACCCCGAAGCGCCAAGGCGGATCCGCGCGGCCATCGCCCCCGGCCTCATCGCCGAGCTTGGCGTCGCGGCGGCGAACGAACTCCCGTACGATGCGCCGGTGTCCATCACTGGCCCGCGTACCATCGCCCTCGACGGCGAACCGCTCTGGCGGCTGCCCGCCGGCCAGGAGGCAACGCTCACCGTCACGCCGCACGGCCCGCGCGTCATCGAGATCGCCGCCGCCCTGGGTCGCGCGGCGAAGGAGCGGGCCTTCTGGCTGCCGCCCCCTCCTACACCGACTAAGGCCAAGTGGGAACGTAGGCAGGCGGCGGCACGGCCCCTGGGTCGTGCGCGGTGAGCGACGCGATGTAGCGGACGGTCGAAGCGATCGTGGCCGGTGTCGTCTTGGGCGTCCCGGTGTTGATCCGCGGCAGTTCGAGAGGCTGGGCCGAAGTCGTCACTCCCCATCCCCACTCGGCCAGGACCGCGTAGCGATAGCCCTCCGCGCGCAGGATGCGCTCCACCGGCTGGTCGTAGGAACCGAAGGGATACGCGAACCACACGATCGGCTGGCCCGTCTCCGCCTGGAGAATCTGACGGGCGTGCAGAAGGTCCGTGCTGACGCGCGCCGAGTACTGCGCGGGCGTTTCCGTCTTGCCAGTGGCCGCGTCGTAGATGAGTGACGTCAGGGCCGGACCGGTCTTGCCGGGGCCTGTGGGCACGGTGCCGTGACTCGCCAGGGTATGCGACCCGACGGTCAGCAGGCCGGACTGCTCCATCGCCTTCACCTGGGCCCAGGAGAGATCGCCGGGAAAGCGCCCGATACGGTTGACGATCAGGAACGTCGCGAACGGCACCTTGTCCTGCGACAGGATCGGGTAGGCGTAGGTGTAGACGCTCTCGAGCCCGTCGTCGAACGTCACCGCGACCGCGTTCGACGGCAAGCTGCCACCCGCGAGGAAACTCTGGACCTGCGGCAGGCTGACGAAGTGGAACCCCTTGGTCTCGAGGGCGGCCATCTCCGCCGAGAACGAGCTGGGTGTGATGTAGTCGCCATGCGCCTTTGGACTCAGGCCGTGGTACATCAGGATCACGACCTGGTGCTGGTAGTAGACGGGGCCCGCGGCGGCCGCGGCCTTCAGGGGAGCCGTCCGCACTTTCGCGGTCATGGTCGGTTTCTTGTGGGAGTGGTGCGAGGGCGCCGCCTGAGGCTCGCTACCACAGGCCGTCAACAGGACGGCCAGCGCCAATGCGGCTGGAATGATCGCGCGCATCATGCCCTCCCTTTCGCAAAGAGGTGCCCGCTCATCATAACAGATGGGCCATGGCGGAACCGCCTAACCCATGCTACGGCTTTGGAGCGCCACCAAGCACCTGCCGGTAGCCCCCCTGTCCATGGAATATGGCGCGGCGCACACGGCTGATGGTGGCGGCGGATGCGCCTGTCGACGCTTTCGCCTGCTCATAGGTGGCCCCGCGCAGGAGAGCGGACGCCACCGCGACGCGCTGCTCGAGCGCCCGGATTTCACCAGGCGTCAAGAGATCCTGCAGCAGCGCCGTGCAATCTTCGGGTGTCTTGAGGCTCAAAAGGGCCGCCACGAGCAGCTCACGCCCGTCCGTCTCTTGCACGCTTGACCACGTCCAGGGCAAAATCGGCGCAAATGGCGCCTTGATCGCAACTTCGCCCAGGCGGGGAGCGAATCCTGTAGGCAAGCTTTGACGAATCAAAGGAGAGGAGGCGACGCTTTGCCGGATGAACGCCTGGAGGTGTACTACGACGGCACGTGCGAGCTTTGCCGCGCCGCGGCCGACGCCTGGCGGCGCGACGACTCCGCGCGTCGTCTCGATCTGCAGCCGCTGCAGGCCGAACTGCCCTTGGATGCCCCGCAGCGCAGCCGCCTCGAAGAGGAGATCCACGTCCGCGACGGCAGCGGCTGGCACAGCGGAGCGCGCGCCATTCTCGCCATCTACCGCCGCCTGCCGGGCGGATGGCTTCCGGCCCTCCTGCTCCGCGCGGGCATCGCGCTCGGCATCGCGGACCCCGTCTATCGGCTCATCGCCCGCCACCGCGCGCACCTGCCAGCCTTTCTGCTCCGCGGCCGCGGGCGCCAATAGCCGACCGCCCTCGAAAGGGATTGCGCGTCGAGGCAAGGAATCGCTCCGCGGCGAACTTTTTGGAGGCCTGGCGATGTCCGAGTCCCGCGCGCATTCCGTCCGGCCCACGCGGTCCCTCAGGTGAGCCACAGCCTGCACACCTTCGACAGCCTCAGATTGCACCGCAACTATCGCCTCTACTTCAGCGGCCAGGCCATCTCGCAGATCGGCACGTGGCTCCAGGGGGCGGCGCAGTCCTGGCTCGTGCTCGAGTTGACGCACTCCGCGGTGGACGTCGGCCTCGTGTCTTTCTGGCAGTTCGTTCCGTTCACACTGTTCGGCCTCTTCGGTGGCGCGCTCAGCGACCGGCTCGACCCCAGGCGCACCCTCATCGCGACCCAGGCGGCCATGGGCCTCCTGGCGGTTGCCCTCGCCGCCTTCGCCTGGCTGCACTCGACGAACATGGCCGTCGTCTACGCCATCGCCGCCGCCCGCGGCGTCGTGATGATCTTCAATAGCCCCAGCCTGCAGCGCCTGATGATCCGCCTCGTAGGGCGCGAGGAGCTGGCGAACGCCATCTCCCTCAATTCCGGCGTCAACAACGCGACGCGCATTGTGGGCCCGGGGCTGGCTGGCGTGATCATCGCCACGGCCGGCGTGGGCATCTGTTTCGCCCTCAACGCCGTCAGCTACGTCGCGGTCGTGATCGCCCTCGCCGTGATGAACGCCGACGAGTTCTTCCCGGTGCGGCAGGCGGACCTTCGCATGCGCATGCTGACGAGCGTCCGCGAAGGTCTGAGCTACGCCCGCAAGACGAACGCCGTTCTGATTCCGCTTCTCCTGCTCACCGTGGTCTCGATCACCGGGATCAACTTCTCGGTGCTGCTGCCGGTCCTGGCGGCCCAGACCCTGCATTCCGGTCCGGAGGTGTTCGGCCTCATCTCCTCGCTGTTCGGCCTCGGCGCGGTGCTGGGTGCATTGATCGCCGCCGCCCTGAGTCGGGCTACCTGGAGCATGCTGCTGCTGAGCGCAGCGGGCTACAGCCTGTTTCAGGTCCTGCTCGCCCCGCAGCGGGAGCTTTGGCTTGTTCTTGTGTTCCTCGTGGTGGTCGGCATCTTCTACACCGTCTACACTTCGGCCACCAACGCCATGGTCCAGCTGGCCGCGCCCGACGACCTGCAGGGCCGCGTCGCCGGCCTCTACAGCTACGTCTTCCTCGGCACGAGTCCGCTCGGCGCACTGTTCGCCGGCTATCTCAGCGAGGCGGGCGGCACCAATCTGGCCTTTCTGGCGGCCGGCGTCATCGGCCTCCTGGTGACTGCGGCCTCCCTTCTGGGGGTGCGACGCAGCGTCCGTGCGACCTGATCTTGGTCCAAATGGCCGAAGGAGATCCTGTCCATTCGCCGAATCGCGCTGGAAACCATCCACTGGCTGACTGCCCATTGGCCGGAAGGGGGAGCGCGAGGATGAACCCGAGCTACGCTCATGGCACGACGCTGGAGCCGCTCATTGGTCAGACGATCGGCGATCACTTCGACGCGCAGGCAAAGCGGCACGGCGACCGGGAGGCTGTCGTCGACCGACAGAAGGGCAAGCGACTCACCTACCGCGAGCTGAGCGAAGTCGCCACGCAGCTGGCGCGCGGCCTCCTCGCCCTAGGGGTGCAGCCTGGCGAGCGCGTCGGCATCTGGTCGCCAAACCGCTGGGAATGGATCGTGACCCAGTTCGGCACGCCGAAGATCGGCACCATCCTCGTCAACGTCAACCCGTCCTACCGGCTGCGCGAACTCGGCTACGCCCTGCGCCAGAGCGGCATCCGCACCCTCATCACGGCGCCGGGCTTCGGTCCCAGCGACTACCTCGGCATGTTGCACGACCTGCTCGGCGAACTCGGCGACGGACCCGTCGCGCATCCGGACTTCCCGGATCTCAAGGAGATTGTCGTGCTAGGGGACAAGGCCCCCCGCGGCATGCGCACCTGGTCGGATCTCCTGCGTCTCGGCGACTCCATCCCGGTGGAGGCGGTGGCGAGCCGTCAGGCGGACGTCCAGTTCGATGACCCCGTGAACATCCAGTACACGTCCGGTACAACGGGCCTGCCCAAGGGTGCCACGCTCTCGCACCACAACCTGCTCAACAACGGCTACTTCATCGGCGAACTGATGCGCTTCACGGCGGAGGACCGCCTCTGCATCCCGGTCCCCTTCTACCACACCTTCGGCATGGTACTCGCTAACCTGGCGTGCGTCACGCACGGCGCCACCATGGTCATCCCCGGCGAGGGCTTCGACGCGGGCCAGGTGCTGGCCACGGTCGAGGCCGAACGCTGCACCGCGTTGCACGGTGTCCCGACCATGTTCATCGCCGAACTCGGCCACCCGGAGTTCGAGCGCTTCGACCTCGGTTCGCTGCGCACGGGGCTGATGGCGGGATCACCCTGTCCCGTCGAGGTGATGCGCCAGGTGCAGTCCCGCATGCACATGTCCGAGGTGGAGATCGCCTACGGCATGACCGAGACCTCCCCCGTCTCGACCCAGACCCGCGCCGACGATCCCCTGGAGCTGCGCGTCGGCACGGTGGGCCAGGTGCATCCGCACGTCGAGGTGAAGATCGTCGATCCGGCCACGGGACGCGTCGTGCCGCGCGGCACGCCGGGCGAGCTCGTGACGCGCAGCTACGCCGTCATGCTCGGCTACTGGCAGAATCCCGACGCCACCGGGCAGGTGATCGACGCCGCGCGCTGGATGCACACGGGCGATCTCGCGGTGATGCGCGAGGACGGCTACGTCAACATCGTCGGCCGTATCAAGGACATGATCATCCGCGGCGGCGAGAACATCTACCCGCGTGAGATCGAGGAGTTCTACTACACGCATCCCAAGGTGGCCGACATCCAGGTCATCGGCGTCCCGGACCAGAAGTACGGCGAGCAGGTGATGGCCTGGATCCGCCTGAAGCCGGGCGAGACCTCGACGGAAGAGGAGATGCGCGATTACGCGCGGGGGCAGATCGCCCACTTCAAGATCCCGCGCTACGTCAAGTTCGTCGACGCCTTCCCCATGACGGTCACGGGCAAGGTGCAGAAGTACGTGATGCGGCAGGCGGCGGTGAAGGAGCTCGGCCTCGAAGGTGCCGCGGGCCAGACGACGGCGTAGCGGCAAGTTTGCGCGGATGCGCGGGGACCCGGGCCGATCCGGCCCGGGTCCCTTGGTTTCTCCCTAGTGCGTCGTCGTCAGGTGGTTGAACTGTGTGGTCAGCACGGGATGCAGGTAGAGCATCAGGTCCTTGTTTGTGCCCTGCGGGTGGATCCACGGCTGCACCAGGTCATCCTGCCAGAGCGTGTAGATGAAGAGCCACGGCGCCTGCTGGTGCGCGATGACTTCCGCCTGCTGGTAGTCCTTGACGCGCTGGCCGTTCGCGGACGGCGGCAAGGTATCCGCCGTGTCGACGAGTTGCTGGAACTTCGCGTTCGTCCAGTTGCCCACGTTCGTCGCGTTGAACATCTCGGTGCCGAGAAGATTCTCGAGGAAGTCCTGGGCGTCGGGATAGTCCTGCCACCAGTCGTACCACGCCATGTTCCAGTTCGCCTTCGGGTTGTACTCCTCGTCGTTGAACGCGGTCCACTCCGAAACGCCCTGGATCTGGACGTTCATGCCGACGGCCTTCAGGTTCTGCTGGATCATCTCGGCCATGCGGACGCGGTCCTGGGTCTGGCTCGGGTAGATAAGGTAGATGGGCTGTCCGTTGTAGTGCGCGAGCTTCAGATACTTGCGCGCCAGACTGGGGCTGTAGGGATACGGTTGGAGAGACTTGTTGTACCCCGCGATGAGCGGCGGCACCGGTTGCGACATGATCGTGGCGCGCCCGTTCGTGATGTTGCGGACGATCAGCGCCTTGTTGACGGCATAGTTCACCGCCAGGCGCATGTCGAGATTGTTGAAGGGCGGCTTCGTAAAGTTGAACGCGAAGTAGAGTACGCCGTTCATCGGCGCGGTGTGGTAGAGCTTTTTCAGGCTGGGATCGGAGATGACCTTAGCGTAGACCTCCGAAGGCAGGGGACCGTTGATGAGGTCGTATTGGCCCTGCTCGAAACGGAGCAGTTGCAGGTCCGAATTCACGTTCTCGTCGATCACGATCTTGGCGATCGAGGGCGCGCCTCGCCACGAACCGGGATTCGCGACAAGAACCATCTGGTGGCCCTGGTTCCAGGACTGGAGCTTGTAGGGGCCGGTCCCTATCGCGTGCAGTTCGTAGTTCTTCCCGTACGCCTGCACGATGCGCGGGTCCAGCACTGCGGCCGACGTCAGCGCCAGTTCGTTGAGGAAGTAGGGCTGCGGTGCGGCAAGCGTGATCTTGACGACATCGGCCGACGGCGCCGACACTCCGGAAAGTCCGGCACCGCCCGGAACGGCGGACTTCCCGCTCTTGTTCCACTGCTGGTAGCCGACGATGTCCGCGTAGGCCCCACTGTACGGAGCGGAGCCCGCACCGAGCGGGTCGCCCGACGTGACGCGGTTCAGGCTGTAGACCACATCCGCGGCCGTCAGGGGATCGCCATTCGAAAACTTCACGCCGGAACGAAGATGGAAGGTGTAGACAAGGCCGTTGGGCGAAACGGTGTAGCTGGCGGCAAGTGCCGGATGCAGGCCGGCGTTCGTCTCGTTGTACTCGACAAGGGTGTCGTAGATCATCGACATCGGCCGCTGCTCGGTTACGCCGCTCCACGAGGCAGGATCGAGCGTGGGGATACTGCTGTTTTCAGCGTAATGGATGGTCCCGTGCGGGGACGCGGCGGCACGCGCAGCCGGCAGGCCCGCGCCTCCGCCAAGGGCGAGGGCCACGGCGACGGTCGCCAGCAAGCCGCCCGCGCGACGCAGGGTTGGCACGGTCACGAACACGCCCACTCTTCAACACTTCCCCTCGTGCATCGTTGGGCTGATCGCGCCACCGGGGTCGCCAAGGACGGCAGCGCCGCACGGCCCGCACATTCGCCTCCCCCATATCGGCCCAGCCCAGCATACGGCACCATGTGGCCGAGCCCGTGTCGCGACATGTCGAAGGCCGTGGTCGGGCGAGCATCCCGCCTGACCGCACACGGCACGGCAGCCAACGCAGCACGTGGTCGCAAGACGCATCCGTCAGGCCGACCAAGGCGCAGGCATGCTGCCGCGCCAACCACTTCACACCAGTATTCGCCGAGCCGTTGCCCAAAACGTGCCCCACAGTATCCCGCACGAGCGCGAGCAAAAGGGCAAGCCCCCTGCGATGCAGGGGGCTTGAAAGTTTCCCGGCGGCGACCTACTCTCCCGGCTCCTTTCGGAGCGAGTACCCTTGGCGCTGGAGGCTTTCACTACCGTGTTCGGGATGGGAACGGGTGGGGCACCTCCGCTATGGCCACCGGAAAGGTTCGAGTGCCTATGAGGGCGCTCACAACTGCAAACAAGGTCAAGTCCTCGACCGATTAGTACCGGTGAGCTCAGTCCCTTGCAGGACGTACACCTCCGGCCTATCAACCTGGTAGTCTCCCAGGGGTCTTACTCCTTACGGATGGGAAACCTCATCTCAGGGTGGGCTTCGCGCTTAGATGCTTTCAGCGCTTATCCCGTCCGGACGTAGCTAGCCAGCCATGCTCCTGGCGGAACAACTGGTACACCAGAGGTCCGTCCACCCCGGTCCTCTCGTACTAGGGGCGGCTCCCTTCAAGTTTCCAACGCCTGCGATGGATAGGGACCGAACTGTCTCACGACGTTCTGAACCCAGCTCACGTACCGCTTTAATCGGCGAACAGCCGAACCCTTGGGACCTACTACAGCCCCAGGATGCGATGAGCCGACATCGAGGTGCCAAACCTCCCCGTCGCTGTGGACGCTCGGGGGAGATAAGCCTGTTATCCCCAGGGTAGCTTTTATCCGTTAAGCGATGGCCCTTCCACGCGGTACCACCGGATCACTAAGCCCGACTTTCGTCTCTGCTCGAGGTGTTTCTCTCGCAGTCAAGCTCCCTTATGCCTTTGCACTCGACGCACGATTTCCAACCGTGCTGAGGGAACCTTTGGGCGCCTCCGTTACTCTTTGGGAGGCGACCGCCCCAGTCAAACTGCCCACCTGACACGGTCCCCCAGCCGGATCACGGCGTGGGGTTAGAACTCCGATTGGCGAAGGGTGGTATCCCAAGGTTGGCTCCACCAAGGCTGGCGCCCTGGCTTCCCTGCCTCCCACCTATCCTGTACATCGCCCACCAAAGTCCAATGTCAGGCTACAGTAAAGCTCCATGGGGTCTTTCTGTCCAGTCGCAGGTAGCCTGCGTCTTCACAGGCAATTCAATTTCACCGGATCCCTCGTTGAGACAGCGCCCAAGTCGTTACGCCATTCGTGCGGGTCGGAACTTACCCGACAAGGAATTTCGCTACCTTAGGACCGTTATAGTTACGGCCGCCGTTTACTGGGGCTTCGGTTCAGAGCTTCTCCCTTGCGGGATGACCCTTCCCCTTAACCTTCCAGCACCGGGCAGGCGTCAGCCACTATACCTCGGGTTTCCCCTTCGCAGTGACCTGTGTTTTTGGTAAACAGTCGCTTGGGCCTCTTCTCTGTGACCCG
>JAJZIE010000037.1 GCA_021810725.1 Bacillota bacterium
CTCGAAGGCGCCGAGGACCTCTGCCGAGGCGTGCGCTCCCTCGGCTTCTTCGGACCCGAGCTGATCCGGGGGATCGGCCTGCTCCCGAACGAGTACCTCTACTACTTCTACCGCCGCCAGGCTGCATACGAACGGGAACGGCAACTCGAGCAGACGCGCGGCGAGATGGTTCTCGCGTGGAATGAGCGCCTCTACCGGGAGGTGCGGGAGTCCCTCGCGCAGGGCGACGCCGATGCGGCCCTCGAGCGCTACCGCGAGATCCTGGCTGCGCGCCGCAACTCCTACATGTCCGAGGTGACCGAGACACGGCACGACCGCGGCATCACGGCGGACACGATCTTCACGGAGGAGGGCTACGAGGGCCTGGCCCTTCGGGCGATGACGGCGCTTTCGGGCCGGGGCGACCAGGAACTCCATCTCAACGTGCCTAGTCGCGGCACCACCGAGGTGCTGATGGCAGACGAGGTCGGCGAGCTGACATGCGACGTCGACGAGCACGGCGCGCACCCCCGCCCGGCCATGCCCTTGCCGTTCGGCCCGCGGGGCCTCGTGCGGCAGGTGAAGGACTACGAGCGGCTGACGGTGCGCGCCGCCTTGCGCGGCGACCGGGAAGCCGCCCTGCAGGCGGCGATGGCGCATCCCCTGATTGGCGACCGCGGAGTGGCGGCGGCCTGCCTCGACGATCTGATCGCCGCCCACCGCCTTGACCTGCCGCAGTTCTCCTGAGAGTCCGCCGACATGAACGGAGTTGATCGTGGCATGCTCGTGATCGGTTCGGAGGTGCAGGTGGCGCTCCGCTCCGGACAGGCGGTGGTGGCCCTCGAGACGGCCGTCCTCACGCATGGCCTGCCGACACCCACCAATCTCGAGACGATGGGCCGCATGGCCGAGGCGGTGCGCCGCAAGGGAGCGGTGCCGGCCGTCGTCGGCGTGCTCAGGGGGCATCTCACCGTCGGCCTTGCCCAGGACGAGTGGCCCGAACTGCTCGACGACCCTTGGAAGTGCTCGGTCCGCGATCTGGCCGTCGCGGCGGTCCAGGGCAGAAACGGGGGCACCACAGTGGCTGCCACCGCCTTTCTCGCCGCGCGCGCGGGCCTCAAGGTCTTCGCGACCGGCGGCGTCGGCGGCGTGCACCGCGGCTTTGCAAGCCATCTCGACATCTCGGCGGACCTCAGGGCCCTGACGGAGACCCCCCTCGTGGTGGTCAGCGCCGGGGCCAAGTCCGTGCTCGATCTCGCCGCGACGCTCGAGGTGCTCGAGACGCTTTCGGTGCCCGTGATCGGCTACCGCACAAGCGCCTTCCCCGGCTTCTACGTGGCCGACTCCGGCCTCAGGCTCGATCGCGTGGTCGGAAGCCCGGCGGAGGTGGCGGGCGTTCGCCGCGCGATGGACAGCCTGGATCAGCGCCAGGCGCTCCTCTGCGTGCAGCCTGGGCCACGCCCGCTCGACGCCGCGGAGGTGGAAAGGCTCGTGGCCGACGCCATGGCGGAACTCGGGCGCCAGGGGGTGCACGGCAAGGCCGTCACGCCGTTCCTGCTCGACCATCTCAACCGACTGAGCGGCCAGGACCTGATGCGATCCAACATCGAGCTCCTGGTTCACAACGCCGAGCTCGCCGCGGACGTGGCGGTCGCACTCCGGCGATGAAGGTCGACCTCCTGGTCGTCGGCGACATCGCCTGGGATACGGTCGTGCGGGCGAGCCGCTGGCCCGAGCGGGACCAGGACTTCCTGGCGGAGATCCGCGAGGGGCCCGGCGGCCAGGGATTCAACATCGCCGTATGGGCGCGGGCCACCGGCGCCCGCGTGGCTCTCGTGACGCAACTCGGCAGGGGCGCCCGCAGCCAGGAGCTCGGCCGGATCGCGGGCCTGCGCGGGGTGGAGCTTTGCGCCACCACCTGGGCCGACCCGCTGACGCGCGTCGTGTCGATCGTCGACGGCGAAGGGCAGCGTGCACTCCTGACGCATCCGGGCCCGGGACCGCTCGCGCCGCCGGGCGAGGACTGGTCGGCGGGCATGCTCGTCCTCTCGGGCTATCTGCTCGCCCGTCCGGGCGGCGGCGACCGCGTCACGGCCTGGCTCGCTTGGGCGACGCGCCGCGGCATCCCGGTGGCGGCGGACCTCTCCCACCCGGACGTGGCGGGAGCCTTCGCTCCCTATGCGGCCCGCCTCGCCTGGCTCTTCGGCAACGAGGCGGAGTGGGCAGCCTTCGCTTGCCCGCAGTCCGAGTTGCCGCCTAACCGCGTCGTCAAGCGCGGGGCCCTTGGCGCGAAGGTGGTGGCGGGCTCCCTCTCTCTCTCCGCCGTCCCGCCTGACCCCGTCGCCGCCGGAGATTCCACGGGGGCGGGCGACTGCCTCATGGGTACCCTTTTGGGCGCGCTCGCCACGGGGCGCGACCTCGCGGCGGCCTTCGCGCTCGCGATGGAGCGCGCCGCGGCCGTGAGCCGCATGCCGGGATCCCTGCCGGACATCGGACAGCAGCCACCCGAACGCAATGGCCTCAGAACGTGATGAGAAGGCGCCCGCGCACCCCGCCCGCCGCCAGCCGGCGGTGGGCTTCACTCGCCTCTTCGGGCGGGTAGGTGCCGGCGACACGCAAGGTGATCAGCCCCTCGCCGGCCATGCGGGCAAGTTCCCCTAGCGCCGTGCCATGGTGGGCGTATTCGGTCACGAGCACGTGGTGGATGCGGATGCCGCGTTCGCTCTCACCCTGGAAGGCCCGCACCGCGGCCACCTGCCCGCCGTCGCGGATGGCGGGCAGCACCCGCGCTCCCTGCACGGCAGCGTCGATCAGGGCATCCACGCCTTCGGGCACGGCGGCGCGAATCGCCCTGGCCACGTCATCGCCACGCGGGACGACGATGTCGGCGCCAAAACCGCGGACCAGGGCCTCGTCGGTGGGGGCGGCATCGGCCACGACCTGTAGGCCGAGACGCTTTCCGAGCTCGATCGCGTAGCCGCCGACGGCGCCGGCGGAGCCCGTCACGGCCAGCTTGGCGCCGCGCGGCAGCCCAAGGAGATCGAAAGCGCGGCGCACCGTGAGTCCGTTCATCGGCAGGGTCGCCGCGGCCTCGAGCGTGATCCCCTCAGGCACGGGCGCCATGGCGTCGCACGCGACCCTGACATATTCCGCCTGGGCGCCCCCTTCTGGACGCGTCGGCACCACGATCGCCATGACGCGGTCGCCCGGAGAGGGCCAGGCGACGCCTTCACCTGCCTCGGCGACGACGCCGGCCAGTTCCATGCCAGGAATGTAGGGCGGCGGCAGCTCCGGGCGCCTGGCTCCCGAGCGCAGCGCGAGGTCCGTGGGGTTGACGGTCGCCGCCGCCACCCGCACCAGGACTTCTCCAGCTCCGGGTCTCGGCCTCGGCAGCTCCTGGACCTCGAGCACCTCGGGCCCGCCGAAGCGGGGAATGGTGACCGCCTTCACGCGCATCGCTCCTCCCTTGAATCCGGCCAGGTGCGGCCGCGGGCCCTAGGACCTCTCAATGCATGCGGTAGTCCGCGAACGAGCGACGGATGCGCTCTGCCTCGTCCCGGCTGAGTTCCCTCGGCGCCATGCCCCGCGTCAGGAGATAGTGGTGCGCCGCTTCGTCGGCGGCGATCGCACAACTGTACGCCTCCATCAGGTTGCGCCCCACGGCGCAGAGGCCATGGTTGCGCAAAAGGCACGCGCTCGCTTCCCGCGTCGCCAGGAGGTCGGCCGCCTCCTCGGCCAGGATCTCCGATCCGGCCGGGCGGTACTGCGCCACAGGCAGGCTGGCTCCGATCAGCCCGTGCCCCTCGCCGGTGTAGATGGGCACGTCGTCGGCCACCAGCGCCGCGGAGACGGCGAAGGCCGCGTGATCGTGCCAGACGGCCATCGCGTAGGGGAGGCGCCGGTAGATCGCGAGGTGCAGCGCAAGCTCGCTCGAGGGCCGCCCTGCCAGGACCGTCCCATCGAGTCCGACCAGGGAGAGATCTCCAACCCTGAGACGCAGATAGTCGCTGGCCGTCGGCGTGATCAGCAAGCGGTCGTCCAGACGCACCGAGACGTTGCCGAAGGTGCCCCGCAGAACCCCCTCGCGAGCTCCGCGCCGAACGAAGCGCAGAAGTTCCCGGCGGGCCGATTCGTCCCCAGGCGGCAATTGAAGTCCCTCCCAGTCCAAGGCAGGAGTCTCATCCGGGCCGCGGAAACCTGACGCGAGGTGGTACCGGTGGGCTACGCGACACTCGATCCCGGAGACTTGCGCTGGCGACTCGATCCTGAAAGTCTGGGCTTCGCGACGACCGAAGAGGTCCTGCCCCAGGAGCGTCTCGTCGGCCAGCCGCGAGCGGAGGAGGCCATGTCGTTCGCGATCTCCCTCAGACGCCACGGCTACCACATCTATCTTTCCGGTCCGACGGGCACCGGGCGCACGACGTACGCCCGCCGGCGGCTGCGCGAGGCGGCGCAGGCCCTGCCACCCGCCCGCGACTGGCTCTACCTGCCGAACTTCCTGAACCCGAGCTCGCCGCGCGCCGTGTCGGTGCCGCCCGGCACCGGACCCCGGTACGCCGCGGCCCTGCGGCAACTTCGCCGCAACCTTTCCGACCGCCTGCCGCAGGCCTTCGACTCCGACGAGTACCGCTCGGCGCACGACGAGGTGCTCCAGCGGGTGAACGAAGCTACCGAAGAGGATTTCGAGTCCTTCCAGCGTCAGGCCTTGGATCTCGGCTTCGCCGTGAAGCCCGGACCCACGGGACTTCAGACGATCCCCCTGAAGGCTGGGCAGCCGCTGGACCAGGAGGCGCTCGAGGCTCTTTCCGAGGCCGAGCGGGCAGAGATCGCGGAAGCGTCGCAGCACGTGGCCAAACTGGCCGAAGCCTTCGTGCGCAGGGCGCACGAGCTCAGGCGTCAGGCGCAGCAGGTCTTGGGCGACCTCTCGATCCAGCGCGCCACCTACGCGTCGGACCCGCTGTTCGCGGAGCTTCAGGCGGAATTCCCCGACCCCGCCCTGAGCCGGCATCTGGGTCAGCTGCAGGAGCGCATCGGCGACTGGTTGCCGCTGTTCGTCCCACCCGAGGGGCAGGAGCCGCCGGCGGACCCCGGGTGGTTCACGGTGAACGCGCTCGTCGTCCGCGAAGGCCCGGAGGCGCCGGTCGTCTACGAGCCCAATCCCTCCTACTACAACCTGATGGGTCGCCTCGACTACGAGGGCGGCGAGGGCGGCAGCTTGCGCACCGGCTTCCACCTGATCCGCCCTGGGGCCATCCACCACGCGAACGGCGGGTACCTCGTCATCCCGGCGCGCGAGCTCGTGCAGAACCCCCTGGCGTACGAGGGGCTCAAGCGGGCCCTCCAGCATCACGTGGCGCGCATCGAGAACGTGGGCCAGCAGGAGCGCCCCATGCCGACCTCCGGCCTCAGGCCCGAGCCGATTCCCCTCGACGTGCAAGTGGTGCTGGTGGGGCCGGAGTCCGCCTACCTGCAGTTGCGCGAACTCGACGAGCAGTTCCGCAAGCTCTTTAAGGTCCGTGTGGATTTCGCCCCGGACATGGAGAACACGGAGGAGAACCGTCGAGCCTTCGCGGCCTTCCTCGCGGGCCTCGGGCGAAACCAGGGCGTTCGCGCGTTCTCGGCGGACGGCGCGGCGCGCATGCTCGAGGAGGCGGCCAGGCTGGCCGGCGGGCGCCGGCGGCTCTCGACCCGCATGTCCGAGATCATCGAGCTTGCCGTGGAGGCGGACGCCTTCGCTCGGGAGCGCGGCGCGCGGGAGATCGACCGGGACGCGGTGCGCTCGGCGCTGGCCGCACGCAGGCGCCGTGCCGGTCTCTACGAGGAGCGCATGCTCGAGATGATCGAACTCGGCACGATCCGCATCGAGACGCAGGGACGACGCGTCGGCCAGGTCAACGGCCTCACGGTGTTGACGGCCGGCGAACTCTCCTTCGGCCTGCCGGCGCGCATCACGGCGCGTACCTACGCGGGCTCGACAGGCGTCGTCGACATCGAGCGCGAGATCCAGCTCTCGGGCCCGATCCACTCGAAGGGCGTGCTGACGCTGTCGGGCTACCTGGGCTGGCGCTTCGGACAGCAGCGGCCGCTCGCCCTGGCGGCGAGCCTCACGATCGAGCAGAACTACGGCGGCATCGAGGGCGACTCGGCCTCCTCGACGGAGCTCTACGCGATCCTTTCCGATCTCAGTGGACTCGGCGTCCGCCAGGACATCGCGGTGACGGGCTCGGTCGACCAGGCGGGCCGCATCCAGCCGATCGGTGGCGTCAACGAAAAGATCGAAGGCTTCTTCGCCGTCTGCCAAGCGCAGGGACTGACGGGCAGCCAGGGCTGCATGATCCCGCGCCAGAACATCGATGACCTCATGCTTTCGGACGATGTGGTCGCGGCGGTGCGCTCGGGCCAGTTCCACGTCTACGCGATCGACACGATCGAACAGGGCATCGAGCTCCTGACCGGCGTCGCGGCAGGCGACGAAGGCGACGCGTTCGCCCCGGGGAGCGTCTTCGCGCGCGTCGCGGATCGTCTCCTCACCTACGCCGATTCGGTACAGGGACTGCCCTCGACCCGGCATCCTTCGTAAGTGGCCGACAGGCCCGCATCCACGTGCACTTGCCGCGTGGCGGGCGCAGGTGGTAGGATGGCGTAGCCAATTACATAGTGCTTTGATCCTCCTTCAGGGTCCGGTGCAATTCCGAACCGGCGGTGATGGCCAAAGGCCAAGCCCGCGAACCCCAGGCAACTGGGGCCGATCCGGTGAAATTCCGGGGCCGACCGTTAAAGTCGGGATGGGAGAAGGGGCTTCACGGAGCTTGCCTATGGCCCAAGGAAGGAGTCTCTTCCTTGGGCGCTTTCTTGTCGAAACGGGGGTGGATGGCGTGGCATGGCGGGAGGATGCCTGGTACCTTGCGCGGGCGTTCGAGCTGGCGGATCAGCCGGTCGCGCGCGTGTCGCCGAACCCGAGGGTCGGGGCGGTGCTCGTGCGCGATGGCGCCATCGTCGGCGAGGGCGCGCACCTCGGTCCAGGAACCGCCCACGCCGAGGCGGCCGCCATCGCGGCGGCCAAGGATCTGGCCGAGGGGGCGACGCTCTACGTCACGCTCGAGCCCTGCTGCCACTACGGCCACACTCCGCCCTGCACCAAGGCCATCATCGCGGCCGGCATTCGACGGGTCGTCGCCCCGATCGAGGACCCGAATCCGGAGGTGTCGGGCAAGGGCTTCGCCGAGTTGCGGGCCGCGGGCATCACGGTGGACGTGGGCAGCGGTGCCACCCAGGCGATCGCCCAGAACGCCTCCTACCTGCACTGGCGCAGCACAGGGCGCCCTTACGTGACGGCCAAGTGGGCGCTCTCGCTCGGCGGGCAGTCCGCCGCGCGCACCGGCAAGAGCCTTTACATGACCGGTGCCGCCGCGCGCGAGGAGGCGCATCGCCTGCGCGCAACGAGCGACGCCGTGCTGGTGGGCATCGGCACGGCCCTGGCCGACGACCCCCAGCTCACGGTGCGCGATGTGCCCGGCCAGTCGCCGCTGCGCGTGGTGCTGGACAGCGCGGGGCGACTGCCGCTCTCGTCGCGCCTCCTGCACGCCGAAGGCAGGACCGTTCTCTATGTCGGCGACGACATAGACGAGGAGCGCCTGAAAGCGCTCTCGGACCTGGCCGAGGTGGTGCGGCTCGGCCAGGGTCCAAGGCTGTCGCTGACCGCGGTGCTCGACGACCTCGGCAGGCGGGACGTCACGTCCCTGCTCGTCGAGGGCGGCGCCACGGTGCACGGCGCGTTCTTCGACCAGGGGCTTGTCGATCGCGTGGCGGTGTTCGTGGCTCCCCTCGTGCTGGGCGGCCGCGAGGCTCCCCCCGGTGTCGCGGGCCTCGGCGCCGAGAGCCCGGCCAAGGGTCTGCGACTCATCGGTGGGACGTGGCGGGTGCTTGGCGAGGACACCTACTTCACGGCGCGCGTAGAAAAAGAGGCGAAGTGATGTTCACAGGCATCGTGACAGATCTGGGGCACGTCGCTTCTTTCGAGGAGGGTCCGGGCGGAGCCCGCATCTTCGTCGCGACGTCCCTCGGCCCCGAGCTCGCCGCAGGCGAGTCGATCGCGGTGAACGGCTGCTGCCTCACCGTGACATCCTGCGACGGTCAGGGCTTTTCGGCGGATCTCAGCCTCGAGACCCTGTCCCGCACCGCCTTCCGCCAGCGCGGCGAGGGCCAGCTCGTCAACCTCGAACGTCCTTTGCGCCTCTCGGACCGCCTGGGCGGGCATCTGGTGCAGGGGCACGTCGACGGGCTCTGCAACCTGATCGCGCTCGCGCCGGAGGGCGACGGCCACAGGCTCTCGGTCGAGATACCGCATGCCCTGCGCCGCTACGTCGTCGTCAAGGGATCCTTTGCGCTGGACGGGATCAGCCTGACCGTAGCGGACTACCGCGACGGCCAGGCGAGTGTCGCCGTGATTCCGCACACGTTCCAGCACACCACCCTGAGGGAGAGAGCGCCGGGCGATGCGCTCCACCTTGAAGTGGACGTCCTCGCCCGCTACGTCGAAGCCTTGAACCGCGCCGAGGAGGCCTGAACCATGTTCTCGAGTGTCGAGGAAGCCGTTTCCGAGATCCGCCAGGGCCGCATGGTCATCGTGATCGACGACAAGGACCGCGAAAACGAGGGTGACCTCGTCGCGGCAGCCGAGCTTGTGACCCCGGAGACGATCACGTTCATGGCCACCGAAGGGCGCGGCCTCATCTGCCTGCCGCTGGCGAGCGAACGCGTACACGAGTTGCAGTTGCCACCCATGGTCGCGGAAAACACGGAGCACTGGGAAACCGCGTTTACGGTGTCCGTCGACGCAAAGGGCGTCTCGACAGGCATCTCGGCCGCCGACCGCGCGCTCACCGCGCGCCTCGCCGCGGACCCCAAGGTGGGCCCGGAGAGCTTCCTGCGCCCTGGGCACATCTTCCCGCTCGAGGCGCAGCCCGGCGGCGTGCTGAAGCGTGCCGGCCACACGGAGGCGGCCGTCGACCTGGCGCGCATGGCGGGACTCTACCCCGCGGCCGTGATCTGCGAAGTGATGAAGGACGACGGCAGCATGGCCAGGACGCCAGACCTGCTGGCGTTCGCCGAGCAACACGGCTTCAAGGTGGTCACCATCGCGGACATCATCCAGTACCGACGGCAAAGGGAGCGTCTCGTCGTGCGCGTTGGCGAGGCGGAGCTGCCGACGCGCTACGGGCACTTCCGCGCGGTCGCCTTCGAGGACGTCCTGAGCCGCAACCAGCACCTTGCCCTCGTCAAGGGCGAAATCGACGATGGCCAGCCGGTGCTTTGCCGCATGCACTCCGAATGCCTCACGGGCGACGTGCTCGGCTCCCTGCGCTGCGACTGCGGCGACCAGCTCGCGGCCGCCCTGCGGCGCATCGACGCCGAGGGGCGCGGCGTTCTCATCTACCTGCGCGGACACGAGGGCCGCGGCATCGGTCTCGGCCCGAAGATTCAGGCCTACGCGCTGCAGGATCGGGGCCTCGACACCGTCGAGGCGAACCTGAGTCTCGGCTACCCGCCCGACCTGCGCGACTACGGCATCGGCGCGCAGATCCTCGTGGAGCTCGGCGTCAGGTCGCTGCGCCTGCTGACCAACAACCCGCGCAAGGTGGCCGGGCTCGAAGGCTACGGCATCACCATCGTCGAACGGGTGCCGATCGAGGTGGAGCAACGGCCTGAGATGGCCCGCTACCTCGAGACCAAGCGAACGAAGCTTGGACATCTCCTGACAAAGTGAGCAGTCTGGAGGCGGAAACGGTGCGAGAGTTGCGCGAGAAGGCCCAAGGCGGCGGTCTGCGCGTTGGAATCGTCGCGGCGCGTTACAACGAGATGCTGGTGCGGCACATGATCGACGGTGCCCACGAGGCCCTGCTCGACGCCGGCGTCAAGGATGACGACATCGTTCTGGTGCGCGTGCCCGGTGCGTTCGAACTGCCGGCGGCCGCCCGTCGCCTTGCGGACACCGGGCAACTCCACGCCATCGTGGCTCTCGGTGTCGTGCTGCGCGGCGAGACCTACCACTTCGAGGTGGTCGCGGACGCCTGCGCCCAAGGGTTGCAGCAGGTGGCCCTCCAGGGCAAGGTGGGGATCGGCTTCGGCGTACTCACCGTGGACACGGTCGAACAGGGTCTGGCGCGAGCCGGACTCAAGCAGAACAAGGGCCAGGAGGCTGCCCTGACGGCGCTCGAGATGGCAAGGCTTCTCACGACCATCTAGAAGCGCGGGCCCAGGAAGGCAGCTACGCCCCCGAAAGCAAGCCAAACGGCGGGATTGCGGCATAGCCGCAATCCCGCCGCACGTCCCTTCCCTTAACTTGCGCGTACCGCAGTGGAGCTGAGCTCCGCTGCGCAAGTGCGGCAGACGTTCTTGCCGTGGAAGTGGATCATGTCGGCCGCGTTCCCGCAGAAGATGCAAGCTGGCTCATACTTCTTAAGGATGACCTGCTCGCCATCCACGTAGATCTCCAGGGAGTCCTTCTCGGCGATGCTCAGCGTTCGCCTGAGCTCGATGGGCAGCACGACGCGGCCGAGGTCATCGACCTTGCGTACGATGCCGGTGGACTTCATCACGGCTCGGCTCACCTCACTCCTCACTGGACTTGGCTTCACTCTATCACAGTCACCAACCGATGTCTCTAATAGAAAACTTAGATAGATCGATTTCATGTATCAAAGTGCCATCTTGTGTGTCAGGAGATACGCCGTGACGACCGCCGCGGCCAGAGCAACCGCAAGTCCGGCGGCCACACCGAGCGCCGGGCGCGGTTCGTGCCGGCCTGCGCCATGGACCTCGCGCCAGTAGCGGAGCACGGCGAGGATGGCGAAGAGCCCGCCGACGCCGGTCAGGATGGCCCCGAGCAGGCTGCCCGCGGCGGATGGCCGCCTGTGCAGGAACAGGTCGAAGCGCGCCACGACGAACCCGAAGGCAAGCAGCGAGATCGCGGTCCGAAGCCACGCCAGCAAGGTCCGCTCGGCGGCCCAGAGCGCTCGGGCGCTTGGCCGGTGCGGAGAAGACACGCTCGCACCACGCCTTTCGCTAAAGAATGCGGGAGGCGTCGCCCGGTTGTGCCCAGTGGCGGGGGTGGGCGCATCCCGGCATCTATCCTTTCCCTCCGGCCGGGGTCTGCGTCGCGCTTCCACTTCCACCTGTCGTCCAGAGGACGCAGGAACTGGGGCATCGCGGTCTAATCTACCACATCGGATGGAGGTCCAACTTGCATGGGAGGGAGAGGTGTACCTTGCAGGGAGAACCCAAGGCCAGCCGCCCAAGCGGACGACGCTGGTGGTACCTGGTGCTCGTCATCCCGTTCATCGCCACCTTGTTTCCTCAGTTCTACAGTTCCGATGCCCCGACCCTGGGCGGCATGCCGTACTTCTACTGGTACCAGCTGCTCTGGGTTGTCGTGACCGGCGTGATCACCATCGTCGTCTACTACCTGACGGCGTGACGCCAAAAGGTCCTGAGAGGAGGCACTGCTTGTGAACGCTACCGCCGTCACCATCTTCCTGATCCTGTTCGTGTTCGTGACCGTGCTCGGCTTCTACGCGTCGAGATGGCACAAGGCGGATCTTACGCAACTGAGCGAATGGGGCCTCGCGGGACGCCGCCTGGGCACCCTGCTCTCCTGGTTCCTGATCGGCGGCGACCTCTACACCGCCTATACCTTCATCGCGGTGCCCGCGCTCGCCTACGGGTCAGGAGCGCTCGGCTTCTTTGCCGTGCCGTACACCATCGTGATCTACCCGTTCATCTTCATGGTGTTTCCCCGCTTCTGGTCCGTAGCGAAGGCCAAGGGCTACATCACCGCCTCCGACTACGTCAAGGGCCGCTTCGAATCGCGCGGCATGGCCTTGGCGGTCGCCGTCACGGGCATCATCGCGACCATGCCCTACATCGCCTTGCAGCTCGTCGGCATGCAGGCCGTGCTGCAGGCCATCGGCTTCGGCGCGACCAGCGGCGCCGCGGACATCGCGCTGATCGTCGCCTTCCTCGTCGTCGCCTTCTACACCTGGACGGCCGGCCTGCGCGCCCCGACCATGGTGGCCGTCGTCAAGGACACCCTGATCTACATCACGGTGATCGTGGCGGTCATCGCCATCCCGACAGCCCTCGGCGGCTTCGGGCACATCTTCTCGGTGGCCAACCAGAAGCTTGCCGCGGGGACACCGCCGCATTCGGTGATCCTCTCGCCGGCGCTCTACACCGCATACGGCACCTTGGCGCTCGGCTCCGCCCTGGCGCTCTTCTTCTACCCGCACGCCATCACCGCGATGTTCGCCACGAAGTCCCGGCAGGTCATCCGGCGCAACGCCGCGTACCTGCCGCTCTACTCGCTCATGCTCGGCGGCATCGCGCTTCTTGGCATCATGGCGCTCGCCGCGGGCGTCAACGTCCATGGCGACAGCAACCTCGCCGTGCCGCTCCTCTTCGAGCAGCAGTTCCCCCAGTGGTTCGTCGGCTTCTCCTTCGCCGCCATCTTCATCGGCGCCCTGGTACCGGCGGCGATCATGTCGATCGCGGCCGGCAGCCTGTTCTCGCGCAACATCTACAAGGAGTACTTCGCGAAGAACGAATCGCCCAAGGCCGAGGCGACCGTGGCGAAGATCGTGTCGGTCGTCGTGACGATCCTCGGTCTCGTGTTCGTGCTCGTGATCCCCGTTCAGTACTCGCTCTACCTGCAGACGCTCGGCGGCATCATGATCCTGCAGACGATCGTGATGATTGTGGGCGGTCTCTACACGAGGTGGTTCCACCGCACCGCCCTCCTGATCGGCTGGGCGGTCGGCGAGATCATCGGCATCTATATGACCGCGTCGATCGGCTTCAAGTCGTCGATCGTACCGCTCTTCGGCGTGCCAGGCTACGCGGGCATCTGGGCCCTCATCTTCAACATTGTCGTAGTCGTGGTGCTGACGCTCATCTTCAATGCCGCCAAGGTGAGCAACGGCAGCGACGAGACCACGAGGCCCGACTACGCTTTCGAGGAAGGAGCCACCGAGATCACGGTAGGCTGATCGTCCAGTTCTCTTCGGGAGGCGCCGCGAGACCGCGGCGCCTCCTCGCCTTCGGTGCCCAGGTCCTTTGGCGGGCTACCGCCCCAGCTTCCGTGCCTGCAGGCAGGAGGCGGCGGTGCCGCTAGCCAAATTCCAGGGTGAGGTGCACGCCGATTGTCGGCCCTGAATCCTGCGCGATACCTGCCCTGGGCACTGCTCGGCGGGCTCGGCTGGTTCTTCGTCTATGCAGACCGCGCGGTCTTGAGCCCGCTGCTGCACGCCTTCGGCGTGCAGTTCCACGTCGGGCCGAGCGCGCTTGGACTGATCTCGTCGATCTTCTTCCTCACCTACACGGCCGTACAGATCCCGGCTGGACATCTGGCGGACCGCGTGTCACCGCGCACCCTGCTCGGCGTCGGCTACATCGGTTTCGGCGTGTTCATCGCCGCCACGGGCGGCGCGGGGAGCTACGCCGCCCTGCTCGGCCTCTCGGCTCTGGCCGGAGCGTTCCAGGGCGTCTACTATCCGACGCAGTTCGCCGTGACCGCCCGCCGCATCCCGCCGCACGCCCTGTCCGTGGCGAACGCCGTGATCACTGCGGGCATGGGTGCCGGCATTGCCGGCGGCTACCTCGTGGCGGCCCTGCTCGCCCCCAGCGACTGGCGCATCCCGGTCTGGATCCTCGGGCTTCTGACGGTTGTCGTCGGCATCTGGCTGTATCTTGTCACGCCAGCGGACGCGCAGCGCCAGAAGACGGGCGCAAATGGCGGTAGGCGATTCACGCGGCGCTTTGGGCTGCTCCTCGTGATCAACTTCTGCTCCCTCTACCCCTTCTTCTTTCTCCTCGCCTGGCTGCCGTACGATCTCGGCCAGGGGCAGGGCCTGCATGGAATCTGGCTCGGACTCGCGGCGTCGCTGCCCACGCTGGTCGCGATCCCCGCGACGATCCTCTGGAGCCACGCAACGGCCGCAGGACGGGTCCGCCGCATGCGGGGCCTGTTCGCCGTCGCGGCCGTCGCTCTGCTCGGCATGGGCCTTTTCGGCGGCATCTGGCCGCTGATTGTCGGGCTGGTCCTCTACGGTGTGACGGGCAAACTGGTGCTCGACCCGATGATTCTCAGCGAGGTGGCCGAGAGTCTCGACGGGGCACAATACGGCCGGGCATACGGCACCCTCAATTTTGTGGGCATGCTGTCGTCGGTGGCGGCGCCGGCATTGAGCGGAGTCCTCGTGCAGCGTCTCGGCAACTTCTCGCGCGCGTTCGCCGTGGCCGCGGCCAT
>JAJZIE010000038.1 GCA_021810725.1 Bacillota bacterium
CCGATCTTGTCGCTCGGATGGCAGGTCTCGTGCGGCGCCAGATACGCGTCGTTGAAATCGAGGTAGCGCACGGCGGCTCCGTTCAGGAAGGCTGCGCGGTCGGGGGCGGTCTTGCCGCCGCCGATCAGCGTGGAGAGAGGGTTGCCGCCAAGAGACTCGGTGAGCGTCCGCACCGCCTGCACAGGCGGGGCATCCAAGGCGCCTATGGCGCAACCGAAGGCGTCCAGCACCCGGATCTTGAGCGCCTCGACGGCCTCGGCCGAAAGGTTCCGCCAGCTGGAGCCGGCCGCAAAGGCGGCGAGCGACTCGACCTCTGTCCGAGACCTTGTCGATGCTGCTGCGGTCGTCATCTGCATCATCTCCTATCTCGCAACTCAGCATAGGCACTGTCCCGTCTCGCGGAGCGATGCACAATCGAATACCTACTATTGCAATCATGTATAGCAGCCGTCAGGGCGCCCAACGGCAAGACAGGGCGGGGTGCTTAGGCACTCCGCCCTGTTCCGGCGATGCGACGGCGAAGCGCGACGGTATGATCCGTCGCCGCCTCGCCGCGTATCCGTATGGCTGTTGGCAGCTCGAAGGTGTCCTTGCGGCCGTCAGCGGCGATGCATCACGCCGGTGAAGAGGTGCAGCAGGCCGTCCATCTTCTGCGCCTCCTTGGGGTGGGCCTCGCGCAGCAGCGACCAGGCCTTGGCCGCGATGCGGCTGGCGCTGTCCTGGTCGCCGAGCTCGTGCACGCGTTTCAGGGCGTCGGCCAGAAGCGCCGCAAGCTCGCGCGCCAGGGCGTCTTCGCTCTCTTGAGTCATGGGGCACCTCCTTCCGCGCAACGACTCGGGCGGGTCGCCGGGAAGATGCGGCGGGAGGTCAGGGGAGATCGACGGCCTCGTGGCTGACCGGCTCCTCGTCGTCGCCGGCGGCCCGGCGCGCCAGAACGTAGATGAGGTCCGAGACGCGGTTGAGGTAGGGGAGGATCCAGGGGTTCGGGACGCGTTCCTCCCTTTGGCAGGCGACGAGACGCCGCTCGGCTCTACGCACCACCGTCCGCCCGACTTCGAGCGACGCGGAGGCGAGGTTTGCCCCCGGGACGAGGAAGACAGGTCGCAAGGGACGCTTCGCGACCGAGAGATCGATCAGCTCCTCGACGCGGCTCAGCATCTTGTCCGTGACGAGGGAGACGCCCGGCACGAGCCGCGCGCGGGCACGCGGGTTCGCGGCGAGATCGGCGCCGGCGACGAAAAGTCCGCGCTGCACCTCGAGGATATGCTGCGCAAGTTCTTCGTCCGGGGCGCTCGCGCGGGCGAGAGCGAGCGCCGCCACCGCCTCGTCGAGCGTGCCGATCGCGTCGATCAAGGCGTCTGCCTTCGAGACCCGCCCGCCGAACAGGAGGCCTGTCGTGCCGTCGTCGCCGAGCTTCGTGTAGATGTCCGCCATCTTCCGGCCTCCTCAAGAACCCGGTTGGTCGCCCGGCAGGGTGAGCCAGGGCTGCGGATCGCAGAAGAAGGGCTCCGTACGCACCTGCGCCCCTTCGGCCCCCAGTCGGCGCGCGGCCTGGAGGCAGTCCGCGACGAATGGCTCGGAGCCCGCGATGAAGACCTCCCGCTCCGCCGTGGAGCCCACCGCCGCCTCGAGCAGGTCCGGGATGCGGCCGCGCAAGGGGGCGCCGCCTTCCCGCGTCAGTGTCAGGAGATAGCGGAACTCTTCATGGCCGCGCTGCCACTCCGAGAAGAGCCGGCGATCGATCACGTCCCGCGCCGTGCGCGCGGAGAAGAAGAGCGTGATCGGCCGCTTTGGCCGCTCGGCGAACGACGCCTCGGCGATCGCGCGCATCGGCGCCAGCCCGGAGCCGCCGGCGAGCAGGAGGAGTGGCCGTTCCGTGACGGGCACGAACGTGCCATAGGGACCCTCGAGCGCAACTTCGTCGCCTGGCCTGAGGCGTTCGTGCAGCCATGTCGTGAGGGCGCCGCCGGCGACGCGCGTCACGAGCAGCGTGATCAGGCCGTCGGGACGTGGTGCGTTCGCGATCGAGTAGGAGCGCTGCGGCAGGTGTCCCTCGCCGTCGGAGAGGAGGACATACTGGCCCGCGGTATAGCGAAGCGGTGCCGCGCGGGGTCTGAGCGCGACCTCGACGATCACGGGCGTCACGCGGCGGTGGCCGACCACCTCGTAGCGAAGATCGTAGAGAGGCTCCATCCCAACTGCCTCCTCTCGGCCACGGCCGCACCGGGAGGGTGAAGTGTCTTCCCCCGGTTTGCGCGCCTGGGCAGCCCCATCGTGAGCCAAGGGGACGGGCGTGCCTAGGCAAGGCGTCACATACGCGAGGGTCTCGCGACCAGGGCGCGATGATGGCCTTTGCCGTCCTCTGCCCATCCTAAGTCTCGTGTCGCAGGACCCCGGGATCTGCCGCACGATCAACCGCTTGGGCGCGCATCGTCGCCGTCAACGTTCTCTCGCAAGTCTGTCCGAGATCGCGCCAAACCGGAGGATGACGTATGGGTGTTGGAGCGAAGCCGCCCGCGCATGTCGTGATCGTGGGCGGCGGCTTCGCGGGACTCTACGCGGCGCGCGCTCTCGCGCGCGCGGACGTGCGGATCACGCTGCTCGACCGGCGAAACTACCACGAGTTCCAGCCGCTCCTCTACCAGGTGGCGACGGCGGGGCTCGCCCCCGGTGAGATCGCGGCGCCGATCCGGCACGTCCTGATGTCCTGCCGGCAGGCTCGCGTCCTGCTTGCGCAGGTGCACGGAATCGACCTCCAGCGCCAGGTGGTGCGGAGCGACGCCGGCGAGTTCTCGTACGACTACCTCCTGCTCGCCACGGGCGCGCGCCACAGCTACTTCGGACATCCGGAGTGGGAGCGATTCGCGCCCGGCCTCAAGTCTCTCGAGGACGCGCTCGAGATCCGGCGGCGGATCCTCATGGCGTACGAGCTGGCGGAGCGCACCTCGGATCCGCAGGAGCGCCAGGCTCTCCTGCACTTCGTGGTGGTCGGCGGCGGCGCGACGGGCGTCGAACTCGCGGGGGCGATCGCGGAGATCTCCCACGAGACGCTGCGGCGAGACTTCCGGCGCATCGACCCCGCGCGCTCACGGGTCTGTCTCGTCGAGGCGGGTGACCGCCTGCTGCGGGCCTTCCCGCGGGACCTCAGCCTGCAGGCGGAGCGGGCCCTGCGGCGGATGGGCGTGAATTTGATCCTTGGCACCCGCGTCGACGACGTCACCGCGCAGGGCGTGCGCCTCGGCGGGGAGTTCCTGCCGGCGCGCACCATCCTCTGGGCCGCTGGCGTCGAGGCGTCGAGTCTCGGGACGGAGATTCCCGCGGAGCGGGACCGCTCCGGCCGGGTGCGGGTCGCGGCGGATCTCTCCGTGCCTGGGCATCCGGAGGTCTTCCTCGCCGGCGACATCGCTCTCGTCGAGGGAGCGCATGGGGAGCCGCTGCCCGGCATCGCGCCGGTCGCGATCCAGGAGGGGATCTTGGCCGCCGAGAACATCCTCGCGCGGGCGCGGGGCGACAAGGCGCGGCCTTTTCGCTACCATGACCGCGGCATGCTCGCGACCATCGGGCGCAGCCAGGCTGTCGCCAAGGTCGGCCGCCTCCATCTGCACGGCTTTCTGGCATGGCTGGTCTGGCTCTTCGTCCACATCCTCTACCTGATCGGCTTCGGGAACAGGGTGGCGATCCTCTGGCGCTGGACGCTCGCGTATCTCACCTTCGAGCGGGCGGACCGGCTGATCACCGAGCGTCAGCCTGAACCTCGCTGACGCCGCGTCGCCGCGCGACAGAGAAGGTCCGGGCCGTCTTGGCCCGGACCTTGCGCGGATGGGGACCCGTCAGGCGTGGATCAGGGTGACGGCGACCAGCGAAAGGAGTGTCACCGCCAGGACCGGGATCGTGAGAGTGATGCCCACGCGCATGTAGTAACCCCAGCCGATCTTCATGCCACGCCGCTCCAGCACGTGAAGCCAGAGCAGCGTCGCGAGCGAGCCGATCGGCGTGAGCTTGGGGCCGAGGTCGCTCCCGACCACGTTCGCGAGGGCCATGGCGTGCGTCAGCGCAGCTTGGCTGTGGGACGCGTGCACCGCGAGCGCGTTGATCATCACGGTCGGCATGTTGTTCATGATGGACGAGAGGAAGGCGGCGAGGTAGCCCGTGAACAGGACCGCGGCCGTCAGCCCGTGACCCGCGGCCCAGCGCAGGGCGGTCGCGAGGAGCGAGATCAGACCGGCGTCCCTCAGGCCGAACACCACGACGTACATGCCGATCGAGAAGACGACGATCTTCCAGGGGGCTTCGACAATCAGCCGCCGGACGTCGACGCTCGGGCTGCGGCGCGCCAGCAGCAGGAGGATGATGGCCGCCGCTCCCGCGACCAGGGAGACGGGAATGTGCAGAGCTTCGCTCAGGAGGTAGCCAAGCAGGAGAACGCCAAGCACGAACCAGGAGGCGCGAAAGAGGCGGGGATCCCGGATGGCTTCGCGGGGAGCCTTGAGGGCGCCTGCCGCAAGGGTGCGGGGGAGGTCCCGGCGGAAGAAGAGATAGAGGGCCAGCAGGCTCGCGGCGAGCGCGACCACGTCGACCGGCAACATGACGGCCGCGTAGCTGACAAAGCCGATGTGGAAGAAGTCCGCCGACACGATGTTGACGAGGTTCGAGACGATGAGCGGCAGGGAGGTCGAGTCGGCGATGAACCCGCCGGCCATCACGAAGGCCAGGATCGCCGCGGGCTTCAGTTTCAGAGCCTTGACCTGCTCGTAGACGATCGGTGTCAGGATGAGCGCCGCGCCATCATTGGCGAAGAAGGCGGCGACGACGGCGCCCAGGATCAGCGTGTAGACGAAGAGGCGGATGCCCCGGCCCCTGGCGAACCTGGCCATGTGCAGTGCCGCCCACTCGAAGAAGCCGATCGAGTCCAACACGAGGGAAATCAGGATGATGGCGACGAAGGCCAGTGTCGCGTCCCAGACGATGCCGACCACCGTGCCGACGTCCCGCAGCGACACGATGCCCAGCAGGACGGCGAGGAGGCCGCCCACGGCCGCGGGCCAGCCGATCGAGAGGCCGCGGGGCTGCCAGATGACGAGCGCGAGGACAAGGACGAAGAGCAAAGACGCCAGCAGCGCATGGGACATGGGTGGAGCCTCCTAGAGCCGGGGCATGATGCTCATTTGACACCATAGCAGGCAAAACCATATAAGTAAATCGCGATGAGGTGATGGAGATGTACGAAGGTGCGGCGGAGGTCTACCGTGCGCTCGCCGACCCGACGCGCCTGCGCATCCTCGCCCTCCTGCGGGTGCGCGAGGCCTGCGTCTGCGAGCTCGTCGCGCGTCTGCCGATGAGTCAGCCCGCCGTCTCCCAGCACCTGAGGCGCCTGAGGCAGGCGGGCTTCCTGGTCGAGCGGCGCCAGAAGTATTGGACGTACTACGCGATCCGCGGCGACCTGCCGCCCCTGCTCGCGAAGATCGTGGCCGATCTGCCGCACGACGCGGCGGACGAGGCCTGGCTCAGGGACCAGGCGGCCGATCTGGTTTGCGCGCGGGTCAAGGTGGCGGCGCCCGGCGTGTCCACCGGAACCTAGGGGGACGGGTCGCCAGGCGCAGGCGGAAGGAGCGAAAGAGCATGCAGAGCTACACCGTCGAGGTTCGGCGCCTAGACCCCTACCACGCCCGGGCCGAGGTCCGGGATTTCACCCTGGCGCTCGGCGCGCGCCGAGCGGACCCGAGCGCCGGCTTCAATCCCGTCGAAACCCTGCTCTCCGCGGTCGGGGACTGCCTTCTCACTTCGCTCGCCCATGTGGCGGACGGGTCGCGGGTCGCGATCGAGTCCGCATCGGTCGAGGTGGAGGCCATGCGCCAGGAGAATCCCCCGCTCCTGACGCACATCGGGTATGTCCTGAGCATCCGTTCGGACGCTCCCGACGAGCGCCTGGGGCATCTCGTCGATCTCGCCAAGACGCACAGCACCGTCCTGCAGACGGTGTCGCAAGCGGTGTCCGTCGAGGGGACCTGGCGGCGAGCCTGAAGGCGGCGCAACAAATCATGCCCAGGCGATGCCACCCAGGAACGCGAACGTATCCCGGGCAACACCGGCGGGGTCGTCGTCGAGCAGTTCGTGCGACGCCTCCGGGAACACGCGCACGGCAAGACTGGGGATGCTGCTCCGGAGCCCCTCGACACCGGCGACGCGTTCGCTCTCCATCTCCGGTGGCCGGCCCGCACGCAGCAGGAGTGCCGCGGGCAGGTCGAGAGGCGCCAGCAGCGCTGGCGCGCTGCCTGCCATGAGCTCCATGGCCTCGCAGCACTGGGAGACGCCGAGACGCAGGCGGATACGCCCGCCCTGTTCGACCATCGAGGCCCGGGCGGCCCTCTCCGAGTCGCCGTCCCAGTGCCTGGCCTCCCTGCGCTGCAGGTCGAGGAACTCATCCCAGCTCGCGAAGGTGAATTCGCTGAGATAGCTCTCGCAAAGCCTTTGCCGGTCCGCCGGCGAGTCGTCGAACGGCAGGTAGCCTCCGTCGTAGAGGATGACGCCTTGCGTTCGCTCCCGGAGTTCCCGCGAGCCCGCCAACGCGGCCAAGGTTGCGCCGGCGCCGTAGGAATGCCCGCCCAGTACGGCGGACTTCGCTCCAAGCTCGCCGAGCACCGCCAGGAAGACGGCGGCGGCATCGGAGCGTCCCCGCAGAGGTATGCGGTCCGATAGACCTTGGCCCGGCGGGTCGAGGGCGGCCATGCGATAGCCATGGTCTGCTCCCTCGCGCAGGAGTCGCGCAAAAGATTCCGCCGTGGCGCCGAGGCCTGGCCACAGAACGACCGTCCGATGTCCATTCCCGGCCACCAGCATGCGGATCCGCCTGCCGCTGAGATCTGCGTATTGCTCGTGCGAGTCGTTCGGTCGCATAGCCGTTCCTCCTAAGGACATGGTGGAGGCATTTGCCACGTGCTCGGGCACCGTCGCCACAACCAGTGGGTTCTGCCCTCGCACGGAAGGTCCTGTAACGGCGCGCCAGCGTGCGGGAAGCCCGCGTGAAAGCCCGCCGTTGCCGGCGGGAAGGCGTTCGTCCCGGGCCTGGCGAACCTGTCCGACACGCTGCTGCACGGGTTGCCGGCCCACGGCCGCCAGCGCGGCGAAGCCTGCCCAAAGGAATGGTGCTGACGTTGCGCATCGCACTCTGCCAGATGGATCTCGTCAAGGGAAACGTCGAGGAGAACAGGCGGCGTACAGCCGTATGGATCGAACGCGCCGCGGATGCGGGCGCGGAGCTTGTCCTGCTGCCTGAACTCGTCACCTCGGGTTACACCTTGGGCGAACGGTTCCAGGAACTCGCCGAGGAGATCCCCGGCGAGACCAGCCGCCTCTGGTGCAAGCTGGCGCACGACCGAGGCATCCACCTCATCGGCGGCCTGCCGCGCGTCGCGCCGTCGGGCCTTGTCTACAACTCGGCCCTGTTTGTCGGGCCCCGGGGGATCGTCGGCGTCTATGACAAGGCCGTGACGCCGCTCTACCTCCACGGCAACGATCTCGGCGGGGGCGTCTGCGAGGAGGCCGAGATCTTCCGCCGTGGGGACGCGATGCCCGTATTCTCCACGCCGATTGGACGCATCGGCATCCTCATCTGCCAGGACGCCGTCTACGGCGAGTTTGTTCGGGCCCAGGCGCTGCAGGGGGCGGACCTCTGCGTCCAGATCAGCAACTCCCCGTGCATCAGGACGAAGCACGAGGACGACATCACGCCGCTCACGACGCGGGTGCACGCCTTCGACACCGGCACCGCGATCGCGTTCTGCAACCGCGCCGGAGAGGAGGACTACACCTTCCGTGGCGAGCAGG
This sequence comes from Bacillota bacterium, assembly GCA_021810725.1. Taxonomy (GTDB): domain Bacteria; phylum Bacillota; class Sulfobacillia; order JAJZYS01; family JAJYTV01; genus JAJZQO01. The sequence goes on from JAJZIE010000038.1 coordinate 7,825, forward strand.
CGGTGTCCCGCTTCGGCGTCGCGTCGCACGTCTGCGACGCGGACGGGAACTTCATTGCGCTCGCCAAGGAGGGGGGCAAGGAGGAACTCCTGCTCGCAGACCTGGATCTCGCGGCCTCGCGCCAGTCGCGCTGGCGGCAGAAGTTCCACCGCGATTGGCGGCCTGATCTTCTCTCGGCCCTTACCCGCATGCCCTGAGGGGCCCGAGACCGCCTCTCCCGTCGGACTCCGCAGCGCCCGCCCCGACCGGGGCGGGCGCATTCGTACGCGCGGGCCCGGCGAATCTACTGTTGACTGAAAGTTATAGTGACTCTATTAATATAGTGCATGCAACGAAATTGACCAAGCCGCTTTGCGAAGGGAGGGGACGTTGGTGCGCAACACCCGGCGCTGGTGGGCACTCGGTGCCATCAGCCTCGCGGTCCTGGCGATCACCTTGGACGTGACGGTCCTGAGCCTCGCGCTGCCTACGCTCGCCGGTGTGTTCAAGGTGTCCGAGTCGATCCTCCAGTGGTTCATGACGGCCTATACCTTGGCGCTCGTCGCCGGCATGCTGCCTGCTGGCTTTCTCGGCGACAGATTCGGGCAGAAAACCGTCATGGCGGCGGCGCTCGTTCTGTTCGCCCTAGGATCACTCGGTTGCGCGTACGCACCAGACGCGGCGGTGTTTATCGCCGCCCGCATCGCTGTCGCCCTGGCAGGGGCGGCGGCCACCGTGGTCGCGCTCTCGGTGTTGACGACGCTCTTCAGCGAAGAGGAGAGGCCGCGGGCGGTCGGCATCTGGGGAGCGGCGAACTTCCTCGGGTTGCCGCTCGGTCCGATCATCGGCGGCTGGATCCTCTCGCACGCCTGGTGGGGCTGGATCTTCCTCATGAACGTGCCGGTGGCCGTGGTGGCCTTGGTGGCCGTCGTCCTCCTTGTACCTTCTTCGAGAACTCGTGGCCGTCAAGGTTTCGATCTTTCCGGCCTCGGCCTCTCGAGCGCCGGCCTAGTGGCTTTGATGTACGGCGTCATCGCGGCCGGCAGCGACGGCTGGGGTAGCGCCAGGGCCCTCCTGCCGGTTCTTGCGGGGATCGCGCTTCTGCTGCTGTTCGGGTTGTGGGAGGGCCGGGTGGCCCGCAAACCGCCTCGGCAGCCGCTCGTCGATCTTAGCCTTTTCCGCTCGCGCAGCTTCACCTGGGGGGTCATCCTCACCGCCTTTGGCACGCTTGGTCTCTTCGGCGTGCTCTTCGGACTGCCGCAATTTCTCCAGGCCATCGAGGGGGTGGGTCCGGAGGCCTCGGGTGTGCGGCTGCTGCCCCTGATCGCGGGCATGATCCTGGGCGCGGTGCCTGCAGACCGGGTGGCAGCGAAGATCGGCGCAAGATTCACCGTTGCCGGGGGCTTTGCCGTGGTGTGCGCAGGATCGCTCCTCGGCGGCGCGATGACGGTTCAGAGCGCCGACAGCTACATCTCCCTCTGGACATTCATCGTGGGCCTTGGTGCCGGTCTCGGCTTTGCCACCGCCGCTTCAGCCGCTCTCGTCGAGCTCCCGCAGGACAGGAGCGGCGTCGGCTCTGCCCTTCTGCAGGCTGTGGTCAAGCTCGGGCCAGCCTTCGGCTCGTCTCTTCTCGGCAGCATCCTGAACTCGACCTACCAGGCGCGGGTACCGCTGGCCGGCCTGCCGACCGGAGCGGTCGAGGCCGTGAAGACCAGCGTCTTTGCCGGCATCGCCGTGGCCCGGCACCTGGGCTCGCAGTCGCTCCGCCTGGCGGTCCAAAGGGCATTTGTGGCCGGAATGGACCAGTCGGTGCTTGCCACGGCCGGCATCGCGGCGGTCGCGATCGTCCTCGGGCTCCTGTTCCTACCCCGAGGGCGGGGGTCGGTCGAGGAGCGCGTGGGGGAGTCGAGCTAAGGCAGTGCCACGATCGCTGCCCGTGGGTTCTAGTGCCGGAATGTCCACCACGCGGTATGCTGTCTCCAGGTGCCGCGCGGAGGAGGAGAGGGCGGTGGCCCGGACCAAAGGCGCCGCAGGCCCCGGCTTGCGGGAGCGCAAGAAGGCCAGGACACGTCAGCTGATCCAATCCCATGCCCTGCGCCTGTTTCGCCAGCAGGGCTACAAAGAGACATCCGTGGAGCAGATCGCCGAGGCGGCAGAGGTGTCGCCCTCGACGGTCTTCCACTACTTCCCGACCAAGGTGGACCTCGTGAAGTACGACGCCATGGACGAGCAGATGGTGGAGGCCATGCGCCAGGTGCCCGCCGACGTGGGACTTCTCGAAGCGATGCGTCAGGCGATGCGGCAGACGCTCGTGAACGCCGCCGGCGACGATTTGGACGCCATGCTCGAGCGCGAGCGGCTAATGCGCACAGTCCCGGAGTTGCGCGCGGCTCTGCTGGAGGAGTTCACCCGCACCATACGCTTGATGACCGGGATCCTGGCGGAACGCTCCGGCCGTCCCGGGGACGACGAGCAGCTTCAGGCGCTCGCCGGCGCCGTCATCGGCATCGGTCTCGCGGCGTGGTCTGCCGCGGACGGCCATTTCATGGCCGGGTCCTTCCTCGAGCGTATCGACAAGGGCATGGTCTGGCTCGCTTCGGGGTTCAAGATCTAGCGGTTGACACGCGCTCCACCGGGGGCGCTTCGCACCGCCAGACGGAATGCTTTCGCCCGACCTTCTGACCCATGCGAGCGAACGCGCCTTGTGGCAATGTGGGCTTATAGGGATCCCCTGGGCTCGTGACGGCGATCCCGGGCATCGGTTCTTGATCGCAAAGGGGAGCGGCATACGAACGTTGATCTCAAGTCTTCGCGCCTGCCCCCGCTGCGCTTCTGGATTTCGTCGCTCTGTCTCGCAGGCGAGCTGCGCTTTCTCGAGAAGGCCTCGAGCATCAGCTCGGGCGGCGCGTCCGGCGTATCGCTCGCGCTCTTCCATTGGACCGGCCTCCCGCTCGGCTTCTGGACCTTCGTCGTGAAGATCCTGATCCTCGTGCTCGTGTGGCGGGTCCAGGGAAACCGTCAGCTGCTCTGGACGGTCGTCTCGGCGACGCTCAGTTCCATCCTGATCTACCTCGCCGAGCTGGTGCCGTTCCACGCCCTGCCGCTCCTCGTGGCCTTCCCGATGATCCTGCTCTTCTCGTACCTGCCGTCGGCGCTTCTCCTGTCCTGCGGTTACTCTTCCGGGGGCTTCTCCTCGATCGCTCTGATCCTCGAGAAGAGGGGCGTCCCGACCGCCTTCACCTTCTCGGCCCTGAACGCCATCTCGCTCGTGCTGATGTTCCTCGCCTACGGCAGGATCTCAGGAGTTCTGTCGCTCGCGGCCATGCTGTTCGCGGGAGCGTCGAACTGGATCTGGCTGACCCTCTTCCGCAAATACCTGCCGCAGATTCCACCGGCCCCGCTGCGTGGGGCGGCCGCCTGACGGCCAGGTCGGACGCAAGGTAAGCCGGCGGAAGGCCCCCTCGCCAGGTACCGGCGAGGGGGCCTTCCTGCACCCGGCGGCGACCCTTCGACCTAGTTGCCGGCCCTCCCCGGGTACCATGCGAACTGGCTGTAGGACCTAAAGCCGTAGTAGTCCGTAACCTGTCCCTGGGGCAGATCCGCGAGCGTCTCGGCGCCGCGACCGGACCGCCAAAGCTTGAGCTCGTTCGCCTGCACGTAGAGAAGAGACCGGCCATCCGGGCTGAACTGCGGGTCGTAGACATCGCCCTTGGCGACGAGCTTCGCCTCCTGCGCCCCCTTGCCGTCGAAGCCGACATAGAGCGTGCGCGTGCCTTGCCACTTCGTTAGGCCCGCCTGCGACGACACCTCGCCCCAGCCGCTGCCGCCGAGGTCCGTCGCCGTGACCCACGCGATGTTGCCCGACGCGGTGCCGGCGGGATCGAGCGCCACCTGCCCCGCTCCCGTGTTCAGGGCGGCGCAGGATCCCGTGGCAGGGTCGCAGCGCTCCAGCTGTTTTTGGGTCCAGGTCTGCCGCCCTGGGCCCGCGACGAGCACGACGCTCGTTTGCCCGCCCGGCTGCACCCAGGACGGGTAGGGGAGGGTGGTCGCGAGGTTCTTGGGCTGGCCGCCTGCGAGCGACAGGCTCTCAAGGCCGAGACCGTCCGCCGCGAGCGAGGCGGAGTGCAGGGGATCGACCCAATAGAGTAGCCCCTGCCCATTCGGCCAATATCCCTGCAGTTCGAGTCCCGAGTAGTTGGGAGAAGTGACGAGCAGATTTCCCGGTGCCTTGTCCGCGACCGCGTAGAGCTTGTCGGTGGCGTTCGGGAAGTCCTCGGTTGGCGGCGTCACCGTGTAGGCGTAGCCTTGTCCGTCCGGCGCCCAGGCGAAGGTCGAGACGGTTCCCTTAGGCCGCACCACCACCTGAGGCGAGTCGCCAGGGCGCAGCATCGCGAGACTGCCGCCCCAGACGGCGAGGATGTCCCGCTTGGGGTTCCAGGCGAAGTCCTGCGGCTGGATCGTCTGCGGCAGCTTCAGGAGCCTGAGGCCCTTGCCGTCCGCCCCGACGACGCCGAGCCGGTCCTGGCTCGAGGGCGCCGCCAGTCCGCCGTCCAGGAACGCGATGTAGCGACCGTCGGCCGAGAAGCGAGGGTCGGAGGCGTGGAGCCCGTCGGTCAGACGCGCCGCCGGACCGGCGGGCTTGGTCACAAGGAAGATGTCGCCATTGCGCACGACGGCAAGCTCCCACCCGGCGGGGCTCCGCCGGTCCGGACCAGGAGACTTCGTGGCGCTCGGCGCGCCGCAGCCCGCGGCGGCGAGCAGGAGCACCGCGGCGGCTCCCGCAAGCCAAGGCCCTTGGCGCATGACGATCCCCCTTCGCAGGCTGAGGACGCGCGGGCAACGGGAAAGAATTGTGGGCAAATCTCAACATCCAGCTGCCTCTGCTCCGGAGAACGCTGCCGCGGGGTATCAGGTTGCGGCATCTGTGAAACAGCGCCGCGGGACGCCGTGCGGTCAGCGCAGGGCTGCAAGCAGGGCGGCGAGGCTCGGCGCGCCTTCCAGCACTCCCTCGACCGGATAGAGGCGACAGGACCAGACAGGAAGGTCATCGTCTTCGGGGAAGAGGTCCCGGCCGTCCACCAGGATGGTGGGGGAGCCGCGCATGCCGGCCGTTTGGGCCTCGGCGGGATCGCGCACCAGATGTAGGCGCACCGGCACGTCGCTTCTGCCCAGTGCGGCCAGGGCTTCCTGGAGCCTTGCGTGCGCGACCTGCCAGTTCGGGCAGTCTTCGAAGTAGACCAGTTCGACCTCCACGGGACCACCTCACCTCCACGGTATACCACGACCGGATACACCGCGTCCGCTCGGCCCGGGCCGCCGCCTCGCGGCACCGCCTTGGGCCCAGGGACATAGGCTGGGAACAGCGCCTTCATCATGCCTTGCCGTGCAGGAGGATGACGATGAGCGACCTGCCGCCCGTGTTGCCGGCACCCGAAAACGAAGGATCTTCGGCGAACGCCGCTGCGCCACCGCCGGGCCGCCGACGCCTGCTCTGGATTCTCGCCGCGGTCATCCTGGTCATCCTGCTCGGTGCAGTTGGCGGACTCTACCTGTGGTCCGGTCGGCAAGAGGTTCTGCGGACGGCGGCGACGCACATGCAGAACGCCAGGTTCGACATGGAGCGCGGCGCCTATGCGGAAGCCAAAGGGCAGTTCCAGGCGGTGCCGAAGGACGCTCCCCAATACGCGACCGCCCAGGCGGACGCGACGCTCGCCGGCGAGTGCTCCGCCGTCGACCGCCTGGGGCAGGACGTCACGGCCCTCGGGACCTCCTTCGATGGACATATCGGTCAGTACTGGGACGACTACAGCACGGCGGCCGACTTCACGAACAAGTCCTGGCAGGACTTCCCCGACGATCCCGCGGACGCGAGGTCCGCGGAGCCTTCGGTATCCGCGCTCTCCGGCGACGCTTCGGACCTGCAGTCCGACTTCGAGCGCTTCGAGGCTCTGGTCGGCACGGCACAGGAGGAGCCCTACGGCGCGACGTCGCTCGCGAGCGTTGTGGGACCGTTCCGCGAACTCGCGGTGGACGCGAACTCCATGTCGGCAGGGATGTACGACGAGCAGCAGGATCTGCTGCAGGGATCGTGGCAACAGGCGATTTCGGACGGCATTACGGAGAACAACAATGAGATGCCCAAGGTGCAAGCGGACCAGACCACCGTCGATGGCCGGCTGGCGCAGTTCGCCGCGCAGGAGAGAGGGAAGCTCCAGCAGTTGCTCGATGCGGTCAAGTACAACTAGGCGGCACGGGGTGTGTAAGAGCCCGGCCGGTCGCGTGAGCCGGACGGCCGGGCTTCTTCCCCGCGCCCATGCACGGACGGCGTCCCACACGGACCGCATTGGTCTTGCATGCCCGGGCGGAACGTAGCCGCAAAGATGGTAGACTAAAGTGCCTCCGTGCAAGATTAATCAGGCTCTAGGAGAGTTTAAATAGCCTAGCCGGTATGGAATAAGAGTGATGCC
>JAJZIE010000039.1 GCA_021810725.1 Bacillota bacterium
GCCTTGTGGCCGCCGTACTTCGGGTTCGGCACGAAGGTGTAGGACTCGTCGTTGATCGCGGACTTGAACTTGTACGGGCCCGACACGACCTTGTACTCGGGCGACGTCGGCTTGTTGTAGATCTGCGAGAGAAGCTTGAGCGTCGCCGCGTAGCTGCCCCTGTTCCAGATCGACTTCGGCATCGGCTGGATCTGGCCGAGGCCGTTCAGCTCGAAGTACACGGGGTTGACGGACTTGTTGAGCGTGAAGACGACCGTGTGCTGGCCCTGCGCCGTCGCGCCCGTCAGGACGCCGTGCGCCGAGCTGGGCGGCAGGCCGCCGAAACCGCAGCCACCATAGGTGTACGGCGGGCTCTTCATGTTGCAGGCCGCGAGCAGGACATCGGTCGTCCAGGCCACGTCCTCCGCCGTGATCGGCTGGCCGTTCGACCAGTTCCAGTTCTTCAGCGTCACCGTGTACTGGGTGTCGTTCGCGTTCGTCGTGATCTTGGACGCGAGCGAGTCAGCCCAGTCGATCGTATCGGCTCCGGACACCATCACCACCGGCGCCCACATCATGTACTCGACGCCGCTGTTGTAGATCGTGTACGCAGAGGCGTTCGCGATCGGCGCATAGTCCGTGATGCCCACCTGCAAAGGCAGGGCGGTCACGAGGGTGTTCGACTTCTGCAGCGGAGCCTGGGTCGCGGACGTGCCGCCGCCGCCGCCGCACGCGGCCAAGAGCAGGGCCGCGGAGCCAATGAGGCCACTCAACGCGGCCCATCGGTTCATCTTCATGCCATAACCTCCTTGCCATCCGTCTGCACAAGAAATACGCGCGCTGCACGATCCTTCCGGGGGTGCGTCGCTCGAGACCGCCCTGATGCCTTCTCAGCCCTCCCCTGACTTAGTTCCTCGAACGCCGGGACAAAACGACGATGAGCGCGAGACGGCTCCGTCATGCCGGGCCCGTCACAGCGCACCCCTTTTGCGATCTGCGGCGCAGGGCCTCGAATCCCGAATGTCGACTTCTATGACCGTGCGCTTAACTCCTCCGCATGGACACATCCGCCGCGGCCACTTGGCCCTCCGCCGCCGCCGTATGTACCGGTCATTTTTGCCAATCGGCCGTGCCAGGTCCGCCGTCCGCAGGCCACCGCGACGTCCCTGGTCGACGCGCCAACGTCGCTCCACGGCGGTATTTGGCCGTGTCAGCGCAGATTCCCGGACTACGTGGCGCCGGCTCCAGATGCAGGAAAGTGGCCGACAGCCTCACAGGGCAAGTCGGCCACTATCTTAGAAATATTTAATTTCCGCGGCCCCATCTCAGAGGTTCTAAGGATCGCGGGCTAGTCGCTGGCGGTCGCCTCGCCGCTCACGTGCACCTTGACCTCGTGCCCCACCATCACGCCGCCCGCCTCGATCGCCGTGTTCCAGGTCAGGCCGAAGTCCCTGCGGTCGAGCGAACCTTCCGCGGAGAAACCGACGCGCCGGGCGCCGTACGGGTCCTTGATGGGTCGGCTCGCCTCGACGTCGAGGCTGATGTCCCTGGTCTCGCCATGCAGCGTGAGCTTCCCGGTCAGTCGGTAGCGCCCTTCCCCCTGCTCGCGCACCTCCTGTGCGACGAACATGATGCTCGGATGCTTCTCGATGTCGAAGAAGTCCGCCGAGCGCAGGTGCGCGTCGCGCTTCTCCTCCTTGGTGTGGATGCTGTCCGCCTGGATCTCCGCCTTGGCGCCGACAAGCTTGTCGCCCTCCAGCTCAAGGCTGCCGGAAAAGACCGTGAAGCGGCCGCGGATCGTGCTGATGCCCATGTGGCGCACGCTGAACTCCACATCGGTGTGGGACTTGTCCACCTCGAACGTGGTCCTGGTCGCTGTCGCCATGCCCTCACCCTCCCGCATGCTCATCGAACCACAGCATGCCCCAGATGCGCTCGGCGACACGCGACAGTTAGCGGCCAAGGCAGGCGGCGAGCGCGGCGTCGATCTCGCGATGGCGGAACTCGAATCCCGCGGCCGCGAGACGCCCCGGCAGGGCCCGCTGACCCGAAAGCAGCACCGCGTCGCCCATCTCGCCGAACAGGAGTCGCACCAGCGCGGCGGGCAGCGGCAGGGCAGCCGGCCGGTGCAGCGCACGGCCGAGCGCGCCGGCGAACTCCCGGCTGGTGACCGGCTCCGGGGCGGTCAGATTGTGCGGCCCCTTTGCGTCTTCCTGTTCGAGCAGCCAGCGGATCGCCGCGACCTCGTCGTCGAGGGAGATCCACGGGATCCACTGCCGCCCCGAGCCCACCGGGCCACCCATCCCCAAGCGAAAGAATGGCAGGAGGCGAGCGAGCATGCCGCCATCGGGCGCCAGCACGACGCCCGTCCGCAGGCTGACGACGCGTGCGCCGAGCTCTTGCGCGCCCTGCGCGGCGCCCTCCCACGCGACGCAGACGCGCCCCAGGAAGTCGGCGCCCGCCGGACTCCCCTCGTCGACCGGCCCATCGCCGCAGGGACCGTAGTAGCCCACGGCCGACGCGCAGAGAAACGCGCGCGGGCGCGCCCCCGCGGCCCGAAGCCCGTCGATCAGGCGCTCCGTGCCCTGCACGCGGCTCGCGACGATCTCCCGCTTGCGGGATGCGGTCCAGCGTCCTGCGGCGATCGGACTGCCCGCGAGGTGTACGACGGCCTCGGCCTCCCGCAGGGCGTCCTGCCAGTCGCCGGGCGCGGCCTGCGGCCAGACGGCCTTGACGGCGCCGTCTGGCGCGGGCCCCGGCCGGCGCAAGAGGGCGATCGCCTGGTGCCCGCCCGCCCGGAGCTCAAGCAGGAGCCGCCGTCCGATGAGTCCGCTGGCGCCGCTTACCGCCACCCGCATGATCCACGCCCCCAATCTCCGCGCCATCGGCCACACGCCGATGCGACACCCATGCCGTTTCAGCGGACCGCGGCCGGCGCTTTCGCTCTCCATGCCGCGACGAGTCCCACGAGCCAGAGCAGCATCGCGATCATGTCCATGCCCAGGCTGAGCCCATGCAAGAGTCCGAAGGCCGCGGTGCCGATCGCCGCCTGCACCAGGGGCAGCAGCCAGATCCAGGCGATCAGGGTGAGCAGGAGCGCGACAGCCGGAGCGATCGTCGCAAGCCGGCCCACACCGAAAGCTATGCTTCCCGCCACGGTCATTGCCGCCGCGAGGACCGCGGCGATCACGTAGAAGCGCGGAAACATGGCCGCGAGAAAGGCGCCGAGGGCATGCGGGCCAAGCACCGTGAACGCCACCTCGGGCACGACGAAGGTGAAGAACGCGCCGACGCCGAGCGCGAAGCCCGCGACGGCCACGTAGAGCTGGCGCAGAGCCGCCGCCTCCTTTCGAACGGAAGGGACACGTGGGTCAGGTCGTGAGACGGCGGGCGAGCGCGCGCACAGGCAGATACGCGAGCACCGCCGCGTAGAGGATCAGCCAGACGAACTGCCAGACGATCGACGGCGTCATCTGTCCGAGCACCATCGCCCGGGTCAGGAGCACGCCATGGTAGAGCGGCAGGATGTAGATGATATCCTGCACGATCCAGGGCAGGTGCGCGACGGGAAAGAAGACGCCGCTGAACATGAACATCGGCGTGATCACCAGGCTGAAGTAGTAAAAGAGCTGCTCGTGCGTGCGCGCCACGGCGGCGACGTAGAGGGCGGGCGCCGTGAAGAGCACGCCGAACAGGATGAGCGGCACCGGCAAGAGCAGGGACCACCAGGAATGCACAAGCCCGAACGCCAGGATCACGACGAAGAACACGGCGCCGTAGAGGATGGCGCGCGTGGCCTCCCAGAGATACTCGCCGAGCACGATCTCCGGCACGGTGAGGGGCGAAGTCAGCATCGCGGCGTAGACACCGCTGCTGTTGAGCTTGTCGTAGGTTTCGAAGCCCGCGTCGAACGTCACGGCATTCATCGCCGTCACCGCCAGGAGGCCCGGCGCGATGAACTGCAGGAAGGAAACGCCCTGCATCACCGCGACATAGGCGCCGAGCCCCACGCCCAGCGCCAAGAGGTTGGTCAGCGGCTCACCGAAGTTCAAGAGGATCGAGGAGCGCCAGAACTTGCGCCAGGCGACGAAGTCGCGCCACCAGACGGCGCCCGCCGAGCGCAGCAGCCGCAAGGTGCGGTTCATTCGCGCAAGTCCCTCCCTGTCAGGGTCAGGAACACGTCCTCAAGGTTCGTCGGCCGCACGAGCATCCGCTCGGGTGCGATGCCCGACCGCGCGAACGCCTGGCCGATGCGGCCCGGTTCGCCCGCGTAGAGCACCAGGGTGTCGCCGTGGCGGTCGGACAGCAGCAAGGCGTCTCCGGCCGCCGCGATGAACGGAGCGTCGTCTCCGCCGCGGTGCCAGATCTCGACGGCCTCGCGTCCCACGGTCCGCTCGATCAGCGGCCGTGGCGCGTCCTCCTGCAGAATGCGGCCGTGGTCCATGACGACGAGCCGGTCGGCCAGGCGCTCCGCCTCGTCCATGTAGTGCGTCGTGAGGACGATCGTCACGCCCTGCGCCTTCAGTTGCTGCACGGCGCCCCAGACCAGCAGGCGCGCCTGCGGGTCGAGGCCGGTCGTGGGCTCGTCCAGCACCAGGATGTCCGGGTGGTGCATCAAGGCGCGCGCGATCACGAGCCGCCGCCGCATGCCGCCCGAGAGCTCGCGCACGGCGGCCTTGGACCGCCCTTCGAGCTGCATGAAGGTCAGCAGTTCCTCCGCGTGCTGGCGCGCCTCCTCGGCCGGCATGCTGAAGTAGCGCGCGTAGACGAGCAGGTTCTCCATCAGGCTCAGATCCGGATCGACGTTGTCGTCCTGCGAGACGATGCCGAGGCGCTCCTTGATGCGACGCTCGCCGATGTCGGCCTTGTGTCCGAGGACGGTCAGCTCCCCCCCGCTCAGCGGCGAGAGACAGGAAAGCATGCGAATGGTGCTCGACTTGCCCGCTCCGTTCGGTCCGAGGAAGGCGAAGCATTCGCCGCGGCGGATCGTGAAGTCCACACCGCGGACCGCGCGCACATCGGTGTAGGTCTTCTCGAGTCCACGCGCCACGATGACGTCTTCGGCCGACGCGGACGGCCGAGAAGCGAGGTCGAGGTCGGGTGCTACCGCAACCAACTCCTTGCACAGTCCTTGCGGATAGGCATTCCCGGCCCGCTGAGGGAACTCCTCTCGCATCAAAAAAGGGGGTTACAACAGTCTTCTGACTAGTTCTACAATCTTGCGCAACCGTCCGTCGCATCTCGCGCTTCACCACCGGCAATCAGGCTCTGCGCTGGGCTACCGTTGCGGCCCTGCGCGTCGAGCCACGACTCTATCGCATCGCCGGCTACAGCCACCTGCCGATCCTGGCCCAGGCCCTCGAGGTCTACGCCAGCCGCCTCGATGAAGCTACAGCCCGTGCGAGCTAGATAATCCGCGAAATCGGGCGTCCCCAAGTTCCACTACGTTCAGGACACCACCAGCACGGCGACCGGGATGTTGTATGCACGCCCAATCTTGAGGCACGGCGGTTCGTGCCGTTCGAGGAGCGCGTACACCGGGTCTCGTCCTATGCCAGGCATTTAATCAGGGAGAACGCAATGCTCTCGCGAGCGTAGGCGCTCTCCCTGATCTCCTCTACTGTAGGTTCAGTATGGGTTGGGGAACGTGCCTCCCGGCTGCAGCGGTTGACAGCCCGCTGGGGGACGCCTGTTGGTGCCCAGGAACGTCAGGTGATGGTTGTGCACGCAGGCATAGCCTCGGATGGTAGGACTGGCGCCGTTGGAGATGGCCGCGGGGATCGCGAGCAGTACCAGCACCACGAGCAGGACGGTCATGCTCAGGGGCCCCTGCTTGCGTGCGATTCGTGTCACGACCGCGTAGGCCATGAGAGCAACACCGACCCACCCAATGGCGAGCGTCGCCCAGGCGAGAGGCACAGGTAGTGCTGGGCTAACCGTGGGCACGAAGACGTGCACGAGCAGCAATGTCATGCCCAGGAGGAACAGCATGTCAGCACTTACACCTTCGGTTCATCAGTTCGGGCACGCTGGCTGAGACCAGGAGTAACTCCAAGTGTTCGTAATGGCATTGTATGCGCACGGGCGAGATCTTTCCACTGCTCGCGCCCGTTGACGCACCGGAAGCGCCGAGCCTTTCCGTCGGGGGCTTCATGGTATCCGTAGATGTACTCCTTGTGCAGGTCGAGCGCCACAATGCCGGCCAACTTTCATCCCTCCTCCAGACGGTCTGCGGGCGCAGGAAAGGGCATGCGAGCGTTGCACTCACTTATCCGAGCCTACGACGGAAGCCGAGCCCACATGGGCGATGCGCAGGAGGGGGCCGCTCCAAACAATCGGCCGGGCCCGATGCCCATAAACGCTACCGGCGCACCCTCCGCCCCGCGCTCGTTGCCCCATTCGCCCATGAACATGGCCGAATGTTCGGCGACGGGAGAGGTATTCACCTTTTGCCTCCCGCCGGCGGCTTGACCGCCGCCACCATGCTAACAACTGGGCGCTCGCGGAGTGGGACCGCCAGTATGGGGCGCACCGGGAGGATCCGTCCCTCCCTCTTCCCTCGGAAACAGCCCTCCGCCGCCAACTCAACGCCATCAAGCGCGAGGAGTACCCCTGGATGCTCAAGGTTACGAAGAATGCCCCACAGATGGCGATCATCCAGCTCGGGCAGGCGTTCCGCAACTTCTTCGCTGGCCGCGCGAAGCATCCGACGTTCCGCCGAAAGGGCGTCGACGACAGGTTCACGATCACGAACGACCAGTTTCAGGTGGCGGGACGCCGCATCCGTATTCCGCACCTCGGCTGGGTACGGATGCGAGAAGAGCTGCGCTTCTCCGGCAAGATCGTGTCGGCCACGGTCTCCCGGATCGCGGATCGCTGGTTCGTGGCGATCACGGTCGACACCGAAGATCCACCAAAGCGTCCGGCAGAGCACAAGGGGGCTGTCGGCGTGGATCTCGGCGTGCTCGCGCTGGCCACGCTCTCGACGGGCGAACGCATCGTGGGTCCCAAGGCGCTCAGGCGGGAGCTCCGACGTCTGCGCCGGCTGAGCCGGAGTCTCTCTCGCAAGCAGAAGGGTTCGAAGAACCGCGCCAAGGCGAAAAACAAAGTCGCGCGGCTTCACGCCCGGATCGCGAACATCCGGCAGGACTCCCTGCACCAGCTCACTTCGGATATCACGCGCCGCTTCGACGTCATCGGCATCGAGGATCTTAACCTGCGGGGGATGGTGCGCAACCACCACCTGGCCCGCTCTATAGCCGACATGGGGTTTCATGAGTTCCGCCGGCAAGTGGAGTACAAGGCCGCCCGGCGCGGGGCCGCCGTGGTGACGGCGGATCGCTTCTTCCCGAGCAGTAAGCTCTGCTCGACCTGTGGCGTGATCCAGGACGAGATGCCGCTCACGGTACGCACCTGGACCTGCCCGGCGTGCAACACCACGCACGACTGGGACCTGAACGCAGCGATCAATCTAGCCCGATACGCCGTGAGTTCCACGGCGTATGCCTGTGGAGGGGAAGGCTCTGGCGGTAGTCATCCGACTGCTGTGAAACCGGCCCTGTTGAAGCAGGAAGTCAGCATTATTCATGTTTGACCATGAATGAGCAAGTCTGATGGAGGGAGCCTGCGAAGGCTCCCCCGCGATGTTGTACCGGTCTACGGACGCAACGCGTGCACGAGCTGGTCCAGCGCCTGGCCGACCTGCCGCAGGGCAAGGCCGATCTCCTGGAGGTAACGCTGAACGCCCTGCGAGTTCTGGCTCATCTGCTGGCTCATCTGCTGCGTCGACTGAGCCACGTGCTGAAGCGATTCGGCCCCAAGCCAGAGCGCCAGCACCCCGAGCGCCACCAGCACGAGCAGGATCGCGAGAACCCAGTGCAGGAACTTGGATCCTGTCGGGCGGCGTACGTGCACGATCCGCTCCGGCCGCCTGTCGTGAGGATTGCGACTCGACTGGCCAGGGTTCGGTGTCAGCATGACTCCCACCCCCTACTAAAGTATTTCGGCCGCAAGCCCGCGTTTCCGGGGGACAGGCGCCGTCGCCCCCGTTGCAGGAGAACCGGCATGCCTCGTCGCAGTTTGGCCTCAAGACTTTGACGTCACCGAGGGAGGCCTCCCCATGGCCCTGGGCATGCCGGACGACAACGCCTTCACCGCTGCCCGCACGCTGCTCGGCCGCTTCGCACGCCAGGAGACGACACCGACCACCGTCCTCAGGGAGCAGGAGGGGCACCTTGCCGCGCTCGAGCCCGTCTTGCGCTGCTACATCACCCACGACGCCGAGGGCGCCGCAGCCGCAGCCCGCGCCGCCGACGAGGCATGGCGCGAGGGGCGCCCGAGACCGCTCCTCGGCCTGACGCTCGGAGTCAAAGACCTCTACGACGTCGCAGGACTCCCCACCACCGGCGGCAGCGCGGCCTACGGCCAGGAGCCCGCGCAGGCGGACGCCACGGTGGTGGCGCGGCTCAGAGAAGCGGGGGTCGTGATCACAGGCAAGACGAACACGGAGGAACTGGCCTTCGGCGTGATCACCGAACCGACCCGCAATCCCTACGACCCCTCCCGCATCCCGGGAGGCTCCTCGGGGGGATCCGCGGCGGCCCTCGCGGCCGGGCTCGTGCAACTCGCGATCGGCACCGACACCGCCGGGTCGATCCGCATCCCCTCGGCGCTCTGCGGCGTCGTCGGCCTGAAACCGAGCACGGGCCTGACATCCCGCAGCGGCGTGATGCCCTTGTCCGACACCCTCGACTTCGCGGGGCCGATGGCCCGAACCGTGGCCGACGTGCGACTGCTGCTCGACGTGATGGCGGGCTACGACCCCGACGATCCCTGGTCGCTGCCCCCCCCGCCGCCGGCGCCACCACGCCTGGACGGCCTGGGCATCCCCTGGGCGTGGCTCGAGGGCCAGATCGACCAGGACACGCGGCGGCTCTTCGTCCAGGCCGTCGAGCTCTTGGAACGGCTGGGCCTGCGGGCCCAGAGCCTGGACTGGCCGATGCCCGAGGAGTTCATGGCCCTGCAGGGGCGCATCCGTGCCCCCGAGACCTACCTGACACATCGCGACGCCATCCTCGACCGCCCCGAGCGCTTCGGGCCGGGACTGGTCGAGCGCATCGCGGCGGGCCGCGACAGCCAGGCCGCGGACTACGTGCAGGCCATGCGCGAACGTCATCTGCTACGCCGCGAGCTCGAGCGCGATCTCCAAAAGCGCGGCATCGGCTTCGTGGCCCTGCCGACGACGCCGATCCCGGCACCGCCGGCCGGCGTGCTGCGGGTGCAGTTGCCGAGCGGCCAGGACCTCACGGTGCGGGAGGCGCTGATCCGCTACACCGCCCCGTTCAACGTCACAGGCTGGCCCGCCCTG
Source organism: Bacillota bacterium (assembly GCA_021810725.1). Classification (GTDB taxonomy): domain Bacteria; phylum Bacillota; class Sulfobacillia; order JAJZYS01; family JAJYTV01; genus JAJZQO01. The sequence continues at coordinate 9,347 of JAJZIE010000039.1, forward strand.
AGTCTGCCGATGGGGCTCGGCGGCGACGGCCTGCCCCGCGGTCTGCAACTCGCGGGCCGCCTTTACGACGACTACGCCCTGCTGGACCTCGCGGAACGTCTCAGCGGCCTCCTGCCTCCCCTGCCCCGTCCGCGGAATCTATGACGGCCACACCGGGAGGAATGCCCTTGTCATCGTCCAGCTCACCTGATCGCGTGCTGCGCCTGGGTCTCGGCGTCCTCTGGCTGCTCGACGGCTTTCTGCAGATGCAGCCCGGCATGTTCACCATGGACATGGTCTCGACCATCATGCAGCCCGCCGCCACGGGGCAGCCGGCCTGGCTGACCGCACTCATCTCCTGGTCGATCCGCCTTGTCACGCCGCACCTCATCGCCTTCAACTGGACCGTCGTCGCGCTGCAGCTGCTGATCGGGGTGCTCATCCTCTGGCCCGCCCCTCGGGTGCAGCGCGGTGGGCTCTGGCTCTCGGTCGTCTGGGGTGCGCTGGTATGGCTGGTCGGCGAGGGCCTCGGGCAGGTCCTGACCGGTTCCGCGACGTTCCTGGTCGGCGCGCCTGGGTCCGCCTTCTACTACGCGCTGCTGTCGCTGATGCTGCTGATGGCGGGTCCGGGCAGGCAGGGCCAGGGGCTCCACCGCTACGGCTCGGTCGTCGCGGGCAGCCTGGTGCTCGCGGCGCTCTTTCAGTTGGCTCCGGTCTACTTCACGAGCCTCGGCATCGCGGGTCCCTTCGCCGGAGCCGCCATGATGCAGCAGCCGACCTTCATGCGCGCGATGCTCGATGCGGTGGCCACGGCCGCGGCGACGCGGGCGGTCATCGTCAACGTCGCCCTCATCGCCGTCTTCGTCCTCCTGGCGGTCTGGCTGTGGCTGCGTCCAGGCAAGGGTGCGCCCTATCTCGTGACGGCGCTCCTCCTGCTCCTCATCTGGGTCCTCGCGCAGGACGCCGGCATGTTCTGGAGCGGCATGTCGACCGATCCCAACACGGCGCCCGTGCTCGCGCTCGCGCTGCTGGCCGCCTGGACGGGGCGGCCGCGGCCGTGGTTCCACGGCCGCCTCTAGCCATGCGCCGAAGGCGCCATGAGGCCGCGGATTCCCAAATGGAATCCGCGGCCTCGCCTTGAACCCACGCTCCCGGGGCAAGCGCTCTAGGTGCGACGCTCCCAGAGCCAGTCCACGAGGTGGCGCACCTCGAAACGGCTTCCGCTCTCTTTCGCCCCTAGCCTGAGCTGCAGTTCGCAACCCGGATTCGCCGTGACAACCGTCCTGGCGCCGGTCCGCTCGATCTCCCGCACCTTGCCCTCGAGCACTACGTCGCTCACGTCCGGTCGCACAAGGTTGTAGATGCCGGCCGACCCGCAGCAGCTGCCGGCGCCCTCCATCTCGCAGTAGCCGTCCCCCGCAAGCAGCCGCCTGGGCGCCGCCTGCACCTTCATGCCGTTGCGCAGGTGACAGGAATCCTGGTACGTGATGGGCTCGTCGGCGGCCGGAGGGCGCGTCCTGTAGCCCTGGCGGTCGAGAAGCGTGGCTACGTCCTCCACAGCTTGGCTGAAACGCTCCGCGCGCTCGCGCCAATCCGGATCGTCCGCCAGCAGTTCGCCATAGGTCCTCATGTGCGCTCCGCAACCGCCTGCCAGGCTGACCACGGTCTCCCCGCCGCTCGCCTCGAAGGCGGCGATGACCTGCCGCGCCATCTCCCGCGCTGTTGGCAAGTCGCCCTGGTGCGCATGCAGGGCGCCGCAGCAGCCCGCCGACTGGGGCATGAGATCCGCGCCCAGCCCCGCCTCACGGAGCAGGAGGACGGCGCGGGCGTTGGTGCGCGGCCACACCACGTCCATGACGCAGCCGCGGTGGATCTGCACCTGGGCCCCGGCCTCCCGGGGCACATGGGGCACCTCCGCAGGTTCCGGCAGGGCGGCCATCAGCCGGGCGGCGCTACGCCGCGATCCCAGCCCCCGGGCCAAACGGAGCGCCCGGTTGCCCTGCGTGCGCCAGACCCTCCCCGCGGCGCGCAGCAGCACGTGGCTGCGCACCATCCGCAGCGCGAGCCGGGCCTCCGCGGGCGGCGGCTCCTGAACCGCCCTGAGGAGAGAGCGGCCGACCAGCAGGATGGTCTCGTACGGCACGCCCGAGGGGCAGGCGGCCTCGCAGGCGCGGCAACCAAGGCACTCCTCGAACGTCGCGAGATTCTCGGCCGTCTCCTCGACCGCCGAGGAGAGCACATCCTTGAGCCTCGCGATCCGCCCGCGCGGTGACGACTCCTCGGTGCGGAAGATGCGGTAGGTCGGGCAGGACTGAAGGCAGAAGCCGCATTGGATGCAGGTGTCGATCGCATCCCGCACCTTCATGGCCCGTCACCTCCCTGGAGAACGCCGTCCGGATCGAAGACCGCCCGCAGCCGCTCCTGCCAACGCTCGGAGAGCTCGCCCGCGGCGGTGCCGAGCTCCTCGCCCTGGTAGCTCGCGACCGCCGGGTGACCGGTCGAGCCCGCCAGGCCCTCGGCCGTCTCCTTGTCGCAGCGCGCCAGGATCCTCCCCGCCGAAGGCAGCACCATGAGCGGCGGGCGTCCGAGCGACGCCAGGGTCCGCTCCAGTTCGGACCACGGCAGGGCGAGGTCGAGCAGCTTCTCGCGCTGCCTCAGCTCCCGCCGCAGCGCCGCCAGGACCTCAGGACCCTCGGGCGCCTCCCGGAAAGCGTCCGGCGGGGTCGGGGCCTGGAGGTACACGCGGTAGGCGCCGTCCTCCGGCACGGCGAACAGCCGCTCGATCCCCCTGGCCCCGCCGTAGTCCTCAAGGGTTCCCCTGCGGGACCACCAGCGCGCCTCGCGCCGGGGCACGAGCCGCAGGGTCATCTCGACCGGAACGCCGAGCCGTCCCCGGCTGCCTATGAGCAGCCGGTAGAGGTCGTAGCCCGCGACGTTCTTCACCACGTCGCGGCCGAAGCGCACGACCTCGCCATAGCCGGTCACGTAGGTGAGCGCGAGGAGATGCCGCCGCAGGGTGCCCTGGGCGACCTCTTCCGGCCCGTAGTCGTTCGTGAGCAGGAGCTCGCCGAAGGTCTCGGCCAGCAGGGGCTCCAAGGCGAAGCCGAGCGCTTCTCCCCGCAAGGCCGCCTCGAGCTCCGCCACGGTGTTGCCAGCCCCCACGCGGACCGTCATGTTGGCAAGCGAGACCTCGATCCCTCGCAGCGCCGCATAGTCCACCGAGAGCCGCCGGCGCTCTCGGCGCGCCAGGGCCACGCGGGCGGCGATCGCACCGGCCGACTCCGCGAGGCGCCCGCCGCCCGGGGCGTTCCCGTCGCCAGGTTCGGCGCGTGGCGCCTCGGGCACGGCCTTGCCCGGGTTCAGCAGACCCTGGGGGTCCAGGGCCCGGCGCACCGCCCAGCTGAGCCCGAGTTCGGCCGGCCCGAGCATGATCTCGAGCTGGCCGAGCTTCTCCGTGCCGATGCCATGCTCTCCCGTGATCGATCCGCCGAGGGCCACGCATGCCTCGAGGATCTCGCGGTTGGCCCGGTGCACCCGCTCGCTCTCCTCGCCGTTCTCCGGATCGTAGGCAAAGTCCGGATGGAGGTTGCCGTCGCCGGCATGGCCCACCGTGACGGCCTGCAGCCCGTGCCGGCTCGAGATCTCGTCCACCGCCGCGAGCATTTCCGTCAGGCGGTCCCGGGGCACCGTGACGTCCTGCGTCAGCACCCTGCGTCCGTAGCGCGCCACGACGGCGTAGGCCCCGCGGCGGCCAAGCCAGAGGGCGTCCCGCTCCTCGGCCGTGCGCGCGATCTCGCAGGAAAGGACGCCATGGGCGCGGCCGATCTCCTGCGCCGCGGCCGCGGCCTCTTCCACCTCCCGCGGGCGGCCGTCGAACTCCACGAGGAGGACGGCCCCCGAGCCCTCGGGGTAGCGCGCGACGCCCCAGCGCTCGACGGCGGCGACCGTCGCGCGATCGAGGAACTCGAGCGTCGCCGGCAGCACGCCGGATGCCACGATCGCGGAGACGCAGGCGGACGCCTGGGCGATCTCGGCGAAGCTCATCAGCATCGTGACGGTGGTCTCGGGCCGTTCCTCGAGCGCCAGCCAAACGGCCGACACGACGCCCAGGGTGCCCTCGGCGCCGGTGACGAGCGCCGCGAGGTCCGCGCCGCCCTGCCAGGGTCCCGCGGCGAGCAATCCCGTGTGGCCCTCGGCATCCGTGATCTCCACGGCCGCGACGCGGTGCCCTGTCACGCCGTACTTCACGGCGTGCGGCCCACCGGCGTTCTCCGCCACGTTTCCACCGATGGTGGAGACCCGGTAGCTGGCCGGGTCGGGTGGGTAGAAGAGACCGTACGGCCGCAGGATCGCGTCGAGACTGCCGTTGACCACCCCGGCTTCCGCCCTCAGCCTGCGGTGCGGAGCGTCCAGCCGCGACACGGCCTGCATGCGCTCGAGCGAGACCACCACCTGCCCGTCGGCTGGCACCGCTCCGCCGCTGAGGCCGGTACCGGCCCCGCGGGCGACCAGCTTGCCGCCATGGCGCCGCACGATGGCGATCAGGTCCTGGATGTCCTTTTGCCCCTCCACCTGCACGACGGCGAGCGGCACCCCGAACGCGGTGCCCATGGCGTCGTAGCCGTAGAGCCGCACCTTCGCCGGCTGTTTGAGGCAGAGCGGGCCGAAACGGCGGGCGAGCTCCCGCAGGAGCTCGCCCGAACCCAGGA
>JAJZIE010000040.1 GCA_021810725.1 Bacillota bacterium
GCAGGCCGCGGTCAGCTTCTCTCGCCGAGCCCGGTCATCCTGTACGAAGAACGCCCTGCCTTGTGTCGTCGGTGCGGCAAGCCGCTCGAAAGCGCGACTTTCCTGCGAACGGTCGAGGCCAAACTCCTGGCCCACGGACTCTCACGGGAGGCTACTGCGTACCTCCATTATTGCGCCGACTGCAAAGACGAGATGTCTTTCCCCGGAGTTCATGGCCAAGCTACCTCCCAGCAGTAGCGCCCAGCTCTCTGAGCGCGTGTGCCGGCGGCATACGTCTTGAGCCGATGGTGACGCGATGGCTCAGCGTTCTGAGGCGTCTGAGATGGGCGAAACTCCAGCTTCGATCCGAGATCATGCTGAAGTGGGTGCGGTATAGAATGGGGGAGAAAGTCCGCGTCGGAATCTTCGGCGGAGACAAGCGCCAGCGTGGGCAGATCCGAGCGACGCTTGCGAAAATTGTCGACATAGAGGTGGCGGCGAACAGAAAGAAGTGTTCCTCTTCGAGCTGTGATATAGCGATAGTCGTGGCGAACGGCAACGAGCGTGTACCCCAGTGCTGTCCTGCCATCGTCGTTATGCCCAGTGCGAGGAAGGCGTGTTGGCAGGCGTCACTGGGCGCGCCAGCAGCGGCGTTCGTACGTCTGAGGTCCTTGGAGCACACGCTCTCCTCTGCGGTTTGGGCGGCCCGCAACGGTGCCCTGATGTTTGATGGCCATATGGCGCGGGTCGCGGTGGATCGCCTGCGCGAACAAGTTGACGAACAGCCAAGCGCATACGAGATCAGTGATGTGGAGGCCGAGATCCTGCGGAGGATTGCTCGGGGAGAGACCAACGCGGAGATCGGCAGGGCCCTCGCGGTCAATCGGCAGAAGCTCGGAAGGATGGCCACCGCCCTGTTCTGGAAGATCGGCGTTCGCAACCGCACAGCTGCGGCGGCATGGTGGGCACAGCAGAGTGTGCTGAATGAGACGGAATAGCCGTCAGATGTCTGCAACACCCCTGGATTATGCATGCCGGCTGAAACCGGCACCGGCCTTGCGAGTATGGGCTCCGAAAAGTCCAAAGTGGAAGTCGCCGCTGCGGTCCGCCTGACTTTCGTGCCCCAGTCGGAACATACAGGGCTGTCCGGGCCATGGGCCCTGTGGGCGCATGGTCCGACTAAGTTAGGACCATTGGTACATGCACATAGATACATATCTCGATTAGTCTTGTGTTGTGCGTTGGAGTTGCAAGATGGAAGGATGAAGGGGATGGACTCGTTCCGCGACTGGGCCGAGTTCTACAAGGCACTTGGCGACCCGACGCGCCTGCATCTGCTCGCGGTCATCGCGCGCGGCCCGTATTGCGTTTGCGAACTGGTGCTGGCCCTGGGAGTCTCCCAGCCAACCGTTTCGCATCACCTGCGCCGTCTGCGCGAAGCGGGCATCGTGGAGGAGGAGCGCTCCGGCCAGTGGGTCTATTACCGCCTCGTACCGGAACGCGTTCCGTTCTGGCGGGAACTCGTCCAGGCGCTGCCGGACGTTCACGGCGAGGTGGAGGCACTGGCCGCCGACACCACGTTGGCGTGCCACGTCGGGCGTGACACAGGGCGGCACGTGGCACCAGCCGTGACCGAATCCCCGGACGGCATTCTGCTGCGGTAGATGGCTTGCACCGTAAGGAGAGGCGAGGACGATGGAACCGATCATCGGACCGGAGGAACTGAAGCAGGCACAGGCATTCCACGGTAACGTCTGTCTCGGTCTGCCGCTGGGCCTGCGCGTCGGTGGCGAGGCCCTGCGGGCGCTCGGAGTGGCAAGGTCCGCGGACAAGGAACTGACGGCGATCGCGGAGGTTGCACCGGAGCAGTTCTCGCATTGCTTCTTGGACGGAGTGCAGTGGATCACCGGCTGCACAATCGGCAATGGCAACCTTCAACTCGCGCCCCTGGGCAAGTTCGCCCTTACGCTGGTGCAGATGGAGTCCCGCCGGGCGGTGCGCGTCGCGTTCCGTGCCGAGTTCCTTGAGGAGTTCCTCCGCTGGCCGCCGGTGGCAGCGAAGGCGGAGGGGCACCGGGACTACCGACCGGAACCTGAAGAAGTGCCGCAGCAGATCGAGGATATCCTGCGACGCCCGATGCACGAGATCGTGAGCATCCGAGAGATCGGAGACTACAGCGTAGCCCTGCCGAAGATGGACTGGACGCATCGCGTCTGTGCGGACTGCGGGGAACTCGTGATCGGCGGCTACACACGTGAACTCGGCGGCGACGCCCTCTGCCCGGCCTGCCTGGCCAGGCGCGCGCACGCCGGTACCACGGAGTCTGGGGTGGTTAGGCCATGACCCCGGGAGGGGTGGTCGGCGTCAGCGGAGGTGTCGTCGGCATCTCCTTCGTGTTCTCGATGCTGGGTCAGGGCGGCGGCATGGTCTACATGCCGCTCTTCCACTGGGTCGGGCTCAGCATCAAGGCGCTCGCGATCCCGCTCGGGATCATCCTGAGCGCGACAGCCAAGGTCTTCTCCTTGCCGCAGTACCAGCGCCAGCATCTGATCGACTGGCGCGCGGCCTGGCCCATGATGCTGGCTGTTCTGGCGGGCGCGCTCCTGGGGGCGCGCCTGACAGGCATCGTTCCCGCCGAGGCACTGATCTGGTCGTTTGCGCTGGTGCTGCTGGTGGCCGCCGTCAGGACGCTCTGGGTCGTTCGCCAGCCTGAGCCGAACACCGAGTTGCCCTGGGTGCGGCGCGCGCTGCTCGGCGCCCTTGTGGCCGGTGTCGCCGGTTTCGTCGGCGGTCTCGTGGGTATCGCCGGCGGCTTCATTATCAGCCCTGTGCTGATCTGGATGGGCTTCGGGTCGAAGAAGAGCGCGGCCCCACCACCGCAGCCGTGGCCACGGTGTCGAGTCTGGCAGGCTTCTCCGGGCATCTGGGATAGATGGCGATTCCCGCACCGCTGCTCATCGCTACGCTTGTGGCGGCGAGCGTCGGCAGTGTCGCCGGGTCTTGGTTCATGGCCCACCGCGCCAAGCCCACCTGGGGACAGCTCATCGGCGAGACCTGGAATATCGGCATGCCGCTCGCAGGAATCGGCCTCGTGCTGGGTGCAAGCCTGACGGCCTGGTTCACGCGATCTGCGAGAGAACCGCAGACGGCTTACGGTGGAGCGGCGGCAGTCGCGGCGAGCGAGGCTGCGACCGATGAATCCGAGCCCCACGACCGGATTCCGTTAGCGCACTTAGAATGAGGAGGGTGTGACAGCATGGCCCGTACGATCGGCCCGTCTCGTCAGGATCAGGCGACGCCTTTTCTGCTCGTCGGCGCGATGCTAGTGGGACTCGGCGTCAACTGGCTTGCCCCCGGCGCTCTGGGCTTCTTGCGCCCCGTCGTCGACGTCGGCATCTTCCTCGTGATTACCGCGGTGATGTTGGGCGTACGGACCCCAGACATGCGGCGCGCGTTCCGCTCGAAGGGCAAGCCGACGGCCATCGTGCTGGTCACCAACTTTGTGGTGATTCCAGCCTTGGCCTGGCTGATCGGCTGGGTGTTCCTCCGACACAGTCCAGAGCTGTGGAGCGGGATCATCCTCTATGCGCTGACTCCGTGCGTGGGCTGGTATCTCATCTTCATCGACGCCGCTGAAGGCGACGTCGCATGGGGTGCCGCGCTCCTGCCGTGGAACCTCGGGCTGCAGATCCTGCTCATGCCTGTGTACATGTGGCTTCTGGTCGGTCACGTGCTGTTCCTTGACGCGGGGACGCTGCTCTGGAGCGTCGGCCTGTTCTTCGTGGCGCCGTTCCTGCTGGGATGGGGTCTGCAGTGGCTGATCCTGCGCCGGTGGGGCGAGGCGACATTCCTGGGGCCTGTGAAGAGGGCGCTCGGGCCGATCAAGCTTTGGGCCCTCGTGGCGATCATCCTTGCCCTGTTCGCGAGCCAGCCGACGCTTAAGCTCCACAGTCTGGTTCTTCTGGTCGCGGTAATCGGGACCATCTTCGTCTTCTTTGCCATTGTGTTCCTCTTGGCCCTCCTCAACGGCGCCTGGGCGCACCTCAGCTACGAGGACAACGTGACGCTGACGTTCACGACCACCGCCCGCAACTCCGAAGTCGTGATCGGAGTGGCGATGGCGGCATTCCCTGGCCATCCGCTGGTCTACATGGCGATCCTGATCGGACCCTTGGTCGAACTGCCGGTACTGTTGCTCCTGGCCCGTGGGCTCCGCCGATTGCGGCCGGTGCTGTGGGCCGAAAAGGTGTCAGTCGTGGGATGAGCGTGGTGGCAGCGGCATCAGAACGCATCAGAACCGGGGCCGTGATGGACGCCGCATTCAGCGGTGTGGGCGATTGGGCTTCAGAACCGTACTGCGGCAGCTACGTCGTGGGGGCGCCACAGCGCTCGTGAGCGACTGCCTTAGTCTCTCGCCGTGGGGCGCGTTCGACGGATCAACGCAATGTTGCAGCGAGATCTCTGACCTGTATCTCGATTTCGTCCCGCACCCGACGAAAAACATCGAGTTTCTGCTCGTCGGTGCCTTGCGCCTTCGCAGGATCCGAGAGGGGCCACTGGAGACGCAGGACGCCGGGAGGGGTCAGCGGACAACGTTCCTCCGCATCGCCGCAAAGCGTCACAGCGATGCGCGCAGCCCACAGCCTGTCGATATCTATCTGCTTGCTGGACTGCCCGGAGATGTCCATGCCAACTTCCGCCATCGCCTGGACGGCATATGGATTGAGAGAGGAAGGTTCGAGGCCGCCGCTCAGGACCTCGAACCGATCGCTGAGCATTTGTCGAGCGAATCCCTCCGCCATCTGGCTGCGGGCGGAGTTACCGGTGCAGATGAAGTAGATCAAGGGAAGTCCCACGGGTCACAGCCCCCTGTTCCGCCTGATGTCGGGAAAGAGTCACCGTGCTGCGTTGCGCCAGGACGCTGCATGCGCCCTGGCGCAATGCCATCGGGTACCATGCGACTGTTGCGGTACTACCTGGTCATCGGCACCGGTTGCGGAATCGGTGCCTCCAAGAGGTGCTCCTGTGAGGCTTCCCGCAGCGTCTTGCCCCTGGGTTCGGGCAAAGCGACCAAGGTCAGTACAAGGCCCAGCAGGGAGATCCCGGACAGCAGTCCCATCGTGCCGGCGAGATGCAGCTGCACGAGCAGCACAGGGAAGAGGAACGCCGCCACGGCCGCCCCGAACTTGCCGGCCGACGCGGAGATGCCGAAGCCCCAACCGCGGACCGTGACTGGGAACACCTCGGAGGGGAAGACGAAGGTTGTGCTGTTCGGACCGAACTCGATGAAGAAGTAGCTCACGGCGTACACGAGCAGGAAGTCGATCGGCAGCGTGGTGATACCGGGCGCCAACCAGAGGACGGCATAGGCCAGGGCCATCACGCCGAAGCCCAGCACCTGGATGAAGCGGCGGCCAAGTCTGTCGATCGTGAGAGCAGAGACCCAATAGCCCGGCACTGCGGCCACCAGGAAGATCACCATCGAGGTGAGGGTGTTCGACAGCAGGGTGCCGCTCGGCTGCAGGGCCTTCATCACCAGTCCCGAGGACACGCTGTTGCCGTAGAACGCCATGTCGAGGAACATCCAGGAGAACGCGGTTCCAATGAGGGTGACGAGATAGCGCCTATTTGCAAAGAGCACCTTCCAGGAGTCGAGCAGTTTGGCGACCTGCCCGCGCTCAGGCACCTTGGCGTCGGTCAGACGTTCCACAAGCTGCGCGGCACCCGCAACATCGCCGCGGGCTCCCAGCGTGAAATGGGGCGTCTCGGCGATCTGGCGGCGCAGGTAGATCACGACCGAGGCGGGGATGGCGCCAAACCCCAGCATCAGTCGCCAGGCGATCGTGTCCGGCACGCCGTTCGCCAGGAGGAGCGCCGCGACCACCGGGCCGACCAGCAGGCCGAAGCCCTGCATGGCGAACACCGCATTGACCAGGAAGCCGCGGCGCTTACGGTTCGAGTATTCGCTCATGATCACGCCGCTCATGGGGTAGTCGCCTCCGACTCCCAGGCCGACGATGAAGCGGAAAATCAGCAGCATCCAGATGTTCGTGGAGAAGGCGGACAGGAGTGCGCCGGCCGTGAGGAGCACCGCCTCGATGCCGTAGATGGCCTTGCGGCCAAGCCGGTCCATCAGCCGTCCAAAGACCAGGGCGCCCAGGACAGCGGCGAAGAGAGCCGTGCTGTTGAGCAGCATCAGATCCAGCGTGCTCAAATGCCATAGGGGCACCAGAAGGGTGGTGACTATCCCGATGATGAAGAGGTCGTATGCGTCCGTGAAGAAGCCCATTCCGGCGGTGAGCCACGTCCTGAAGTGGAAGCGCTGGAGCCCGGCATCTTCGAGGGGCTGGAGCACGCGATCCCGGAGATCGGCCGACGTACCCTGTCCATCCATGCGACTTGGTCCCTCCATTTCAACGTCCATGGTCAGTGGGGTTGTTGTCACAGACCCGCTGGCGTCGGTTCGGTCTCGCCGAGCAGCCGCAGGACATGATCTCGGATGCTCTCACGTACCTGGCGGAACCTCGCAAGCCGGCGGTAGCGTGCGCCTGTCGCCCGCGCCGGATCTGGCAGCGGCCAGTAGCGCCACGCAAAGGCATGGTCCCCGCGGGGACGCCAGCCCGTTGGCCCGCCGCAGAGCGTCACGACGAGGTCCGCCTGGGAGAGGTGGTCCGGCAGGAGGGCCTTCGATGTGTGCTGACTGATGTCGATACCGGCTTCGTCCATCACCTCGATGGCCATCGGATGGACACCTGCGGGTTCCAGTCCTGCGCTGAGCACCTTGACCCTGGAGCCGCCATACGCCCGCGCGAACCCCTCCGCCATCTGGCTGCGCGCGGAGTTCCCGGTGCAGACGAAGAGGATAGATGGCTGCTCGGAGAGCGCCGGGACGGCGCGACCACCGTTTTGCACTGCAACCTCCACCGGCCAGAAGACCTGGTTGAGGCGGTCCGGCTGCGTCGTCCACAGCGCGTGCTCGGCCAGCGGGGTGGCAAAGATCGCAGAGGCTTCGGCGAAGAGGGACTGCAGCTCAGCTGTCTGAAGATGATACAGAACCTGCTGCCCTTGGCGCTCGTCGATCACGAGCCTCGCATGGCGCAACCGCGCGAGGTGCTGCGACACCGCGGACTGGCTCACTCCCAGAGGACCGGTAAGCTCCCCGACAGTCAGGGGGCGCTCTGCGAGCAGCCGCAAAAGGCGCAGACGCGTACGGTCGCCGAGCAACGCGAAGTCCTCTGGCACATCGCGCAATATCTCGCCTTCTTTCACAGTCGACGCTAATATCTTGCGGCGACCTGTGCAAGTGAAGGTTGTGTTACGGCGATCTAGACGTTCAGCGCGACGACACCCGTCAGGGCGAGGAGGGTCACGGCCAGCACGGGGACTGTCAACATAATGCCGACGCGGAAGTAGTACCCCCAGCCGATTTTCACGCCGCGGCGCTCCAGCACATGCAACCAGAGCAGCGTCGCGAGTGAGCCGATCGGCGTGATCTTCGGTCCGAGGTCGCTGCCGATCACGTTTGCAAGCGCCATCCCGAGCTGTTGGACGCCGTGCGCGCCGGAAGCATGTACGGCCAGCGCGTTGATCATCACGGTCGGCATGTTGTTCATCACGGACGACAGCGCAGCCGCGAGGTACCCCGTGTAAAAGAGGCCTGCTGTAAGGCCGTGTCCCCCCGCCCAGGCTATGGAGCGCGCGAGGAGCGCGGTGAGGCCGGCGTCGCGCAGGCCAAAAACCACGACGTACATGCCGATCGAGAAGACGACGATCTTCCACGGAGCTTCCACGACCAGGCGCCGGACGTCGACGGCAGGGCTGCGATGTGCCAGAAGGAGCAGGAGAATCGCCGCCGTCCCGGCGACGACCGAAACTGGGACGTGCAGGGCCTGGCTCAGGAGGTACCCGAGCAGTAGCAGGCCGAGGACCAGCCATGAAGCGCGGAAGAGCTTCGGGTCGCGGATGGCGTCGCGCGGCGCTTTGAGGCCCTGCACGGCGACACTGCGTGGCAGATCCCGTCGGAAGTAGAGGTAGAGCGCACCGAGGCTCGCCGCCACCGCCACGACGTCTACCGGGACCATGCGCACGGCATAGCTCAAGAAGCCGATGTGAAAGAAGTCCGCGGAGACGATGTTCACAAGGTTCGAGACGACCAGCGGCAGTGACGTGGAATCCGCGATGAAGCCACCGGCCATGACGAACGCGAGGATCGCTGCCGGACGGAGCCTCAGCGCCTTGACCTGCTCGTAGACGATCGGGGTGAGGATGAGCGCGGCTCCGTCGTTCGCGAAGAACGCCGCGACGAGCGCGCCGAGGAGCAGCGTGTAGACGAAGAGGCGCAGGCCGCTGCCACGGGCGAGGCGCGCCATGTGCAGGGCGGCCCATTCGAAGAAGCCGATCGCATCGAGAATGAGCGATATGAGGATGATGGCGACGAACGCGAGCGTCGCGTCCCAGACGATGCCGACGACCGTTCCGACATCCTTCAAAGAGACGATGCCAAGCAGAACGGCCAGGAGGCCGCCGACCGCAGCAGGCCAGCCGATCGAGAGGCCGCGCGGTTGCCAGATCACGAGCACGAGGACAACAACGAACAGAAGCAGTGCGAGTGCGGCGTGGAGCACGGGAAAGGACCTCCCTCTGAAGATGGCACCGACGCGTTCCCTTGACACAATAGCAGTCTGGAGAATATAAGTGAATCGCAATGAGGTGATGAGCTTGTACGAGAACGAGGCGGAAATCTACCGGGCGCTGGGCGATCCGGTCCGCCTGCGCATCCTGGCGCTGCTGCGCGTGCGTGAGGCCTGCGTCTGCGAACTCGTCGGGAGGCTGCCCGTCAGCCAGCCGGCGGTCTCGCAGCACCTGAGAAAGCTCAGGCAGGCGGGCCTCGTCGGCGAGCGGCGGCAGAAGTACTGGACCTACTACGCCATCCGCAGCGACCTTCCGCCGATCCTTGCGGAGATCGTGGCGATATTACCGCATGATGCGGAAGACGAGGCGTGGCTCAGGGAGAACCATGTCGATACGACCTGCGCGGTTGTGCGTGCTCCACGGGTGGAACCGGAAGAACAAGTGGAGATTCTTGAAGGGGGAGCGATGATCGATGGACGCTAAGGTGAAGGAACTCATTGGGACCGCGGCCTCGGTCGCGGCGGGATGCGACAGTTGCCTCGAGTACCACGTGGAGGCCGCGCGGAAAGAAGGCGCGGACAGCCGCGAGATCCAGACGGCCATTCAGATCGCACGCGCGGTGCGCCTGCAGGCCGTGACGAAGATCGACGACCTTGCATCGAAGCTCGAGCGCGGCGAGGCGATCAAGCTCGTTGCGGTCGGCGGCGAGGACTCGGGCTGCGGCTGCGGCGAAGGCTGCAACTGCTGAGGAGGCAACGATGATGCGAGTGGACGTGTTCGACCCCGAGATGTGCTGCTCGACGGGCCTCTGCGGCCCTACGCCGGACGAGGGGCTGATCCGCATCGAGGAGGCGCTGGAGCGACTGCGCGAGGAGGGCGTCGTGGTCTCCCGCCACCAGCTCAGCCGCGACCCGCAGGCGTTCCTCGGCAACGACAAGGTCTATCAGAGGATCCTCTCCCAGGGCACGGGAGCGCTGCCGATGGTTGCCGTGGACGGCGAGCTCCAGTTCGCTGGCCGCTACCCGGCGTACGAGGAACTGCGCGAAGCCCTGCAGATCACCACGTGAGGAAGTCGGTCACATGAGGTACCTGTTCTTTTCCGGAAAGGGGGGCGTCGGCAAGACGTCCCTCGCTTCCGCGACGGCGGTCCGGCTCGCGGACAGCGGCCTTCGCACGCTGCTCGTGACGACCGATCCCGCATCGAACCTCGCCGACGTCTTCGAGCAGGCGATTGGGCCACAGCCGGTGCCGATCGCCTCCGTCCCGAAGCTTGACGGGCAGGAGATCGACGCGGAGGACGCCGCCCGCATCTACCGCGAGAAGGCGCTCGGGCCGCTCCGGGGGCTCCTTCCCGACGACATGCTGCGCACGATGGACGAGCAGATGAGCGGTCCCTGCACCGTGGAGATCGCCGGCTTCGACGAGTTCGTCGCGTCGATGTTCCACGAGGAGTATGACGTCATCGTCTTCGACACCGCCCCGACTGGCCACACGCTGCGGCTTTTGGAACTGCCGTCGGCGTGGTCCGTGCACATCGAGGAGAGCGCGCAGGGGTCCGGCCAAACCTGCATCGGTCCCGTCGACCAGCTGCAGACGTCGAAGGAGGAGTACGACCGGGCGATGACGCTCCTTCGGGACGGCGCCTCGACGCACTTCGTCTTTGTCGCGCAGCCGGAGCGCACATCCGTGGCGGAAACCCTGCGGGCGTCAGGGGAGCTCAAGGAGCTCGGCATCCTGAACCAGCGCCTGATCGTGAACGGCGTCATCCCCGAGGACGCCGCGGAGCACCCCTTCTTCGCCTCGCGTCGCGAGATGCAGCTTAGGCAGATCGCGGAGATCGCCGCATCCTTCCCCGCGGGGACGATGCAGGTGCCGCTGCTCGATGGGGAAGTCAAGGGCGTCGCCATGCTGCGCACGCTCGGAAGGTGGGTGGACCTTGATGCCTACGCCATCTGTTAACGCAGCCGAGCGACTGTTTTTCGCCGGGAAGGGCGGCGTCGGCAAGACGACGATGGCCGTCGCGGCCGCGGCCTTCCACGCGCGGCACGGGCGCCGTACGCTCCTCATCACCACGGACCCCGCTGCGCACATCGGCCGCGTGCTGGAGTGCGAGGTGGGCGACGAGCCGAAGGGAGTTCCGGGAGTCGCGGGTCTCGATGCCGCCCGCATCGACCCGCGCCACGAGACGAGGCGCTACAAGGACATGGTGCTCTCCGACGCGCGGGCGCGCTACACCGCGGATACGGTGCAGCGCATGGAGGAGGAACTGAACTCTCCGTGCACCGAGGAGGTGGCCGTCTTCCGGCGCTTCCTCGACTACCTCCTGACGGACCGCTACGAGACGGTTGTCTTCGACACGGCCCCGACCGGGCACACGCTTCGCCTTCTGGAGCTGCCGCTCAGCTACAGCCAGCAGATCGCCGCGAAAGCGCTAGGCGGCCAGGAGACGAGCGCGGACGAGGACGCGGAGGCGCAGCGGATGCAGGAGGCGCTCACTCTCCTGCGCGATCCCGCCCGCACGACATTCGCCTTCGTCGTCTACCCGGAGGCGACGCCGATCGCCGAGGCGGCAAGGGCGTCCCACGAACTGCGGGAGATCGGCCTTGAAACCTCGCTGGTGATCGTTAACCAGGTGCTCCCGGAGGAGGCCTGCGTGCACCCTCTCTTCCGCAAGCGCCACGAGATGCAAAAGCGCTACCTCCAGCAGGTGCCGGTGGACTTTCCCGGCGCCGAGGTGCGGCCGGTGCATCTGCAGGAGCGGGACGTCATCGGGCTTGATGCGGTCCTGCGCGCGGCCGATGAGGCGTTCGGCGGGGCATCCTACGCGGTGGCGAACCAAGGCTAGCTACGAAACTCCGAGGTGGACCAAATGGCGAAGATTGCGGTCGTGGTGCTATCGGGGCAGGACAACCCTGGAAGGGCGAAGGCCGGTTTGCACGTGGCGAAGCGCATGTACGATGCGCGACAGGAGAACGGCATCGATGGCGTCGAGGTGTTCCTCTTCACGCAGGGCTTGCGGCTCGTGGGTGAACCCGAGACTGAGCTTGGCGAGTTGATCCATGAGTTGATCGAGGCAGGCATCGTGGTCGGTGGGTGCTCGAACCAGCTCAACGACTGGGGCCTGACGGATGTGGCGGCGAGATTCGGGGTGCAGGCCGAGTTCGCACGGGATGCCTTTTCGCGCTACGCGCGCGAGGGCTACACCGTGATGACGTTCTGAGATGCCAGATCAAGAGGGCGCGTGCGATAGCGCACGGGACTGGTACTGGCCGGAGTGGGCGGCGAACGCGAACCTTCCGCGCTTCGTCGTCCGCGACACGGAGTCCAGCCACGGGCGGTACGCCGATCAGGTGAAGTGCATCACGCTCAAAGATCTCGTGAAGTTCCACGGACATGCCTGCGACGGTCTCTTCCGCGGCGCGATCGCTCTCTCGCGGGCGCTCAGGCTGCTCTTCCCGGACGGCGTCGTCGACCGGACGGACCTGCGGATCCTTTCGCGCAACAGCCCTTGCCTGGGGGATGTCGCGGCATACCTGACCGGCGGCCGAATCCGGTTTGGCACGCAGGACGTGCGGGATGAGGCTGGCGTCTGGTACGTCGTGCAGAGGATCTCGAGCGGCGACGCCGTGCGCGTTGCGGAGCGTCCAGGGCTTTATCCGCCTGAACTGGCGGCGATGGAGGCCGAACTTGTGGCACGCAGGGAGGCATCCCCGGCTGAACTCGATCGCCTGTGCGAGGCGCAGTGGACGTGGGTACGCGACGTGCTCCTGCCGGCGGATTGGGCTCAGGCATACGCGGTCACTGAACTCCCAGGGTATGTATGGGAAGCCGTCCCTTACGAGCGCGTCGGCGTTCGCACCGACGTTCTGCTCAAGAACACACCGAGCATCCAGGACGGCGTAGGTAAGACGGAGGAGCAGTGAGCTTGCAGACGTATACGGTGGAGGTCGAGCGGATCGACGAGGCGCATGCGCAAGCCAAGGTGCGCGGGTTTACGCTCGACCTTGGGGCGCGGCGCGCCGACATGGACGCCGGGTTCAATCCGGTGGAGACTCTGCTCTCGGCCATGGGTGACTGTCTGCTCACCGCGCTCGACTTCGTGGCGGAACTCTCTCATGCCTCGATCAACGGGGCTTCCATCGCACTCGAGGCGACGCGCCAGGACAAGCCGCCGCTGCTCGTCGGGATCAATTACACCCTGCGCCTTCGTTCGGATCTCCCGGATGAGCGTCTCGAACGGCTTGTGGCGCTCGCACAGTCGAACAGCACGGTCTTCCAGACCGTGTCCAAGGCGGTGCCAGTCGAGGGACGATGGGAGCGTGCGGGGTAGAGGTTGGGTGTGCCCGTTTCATAACGAAATGGTCTGGTAATGAACGGGAGGCGATCTGTCCGCCTCCTTTCCGTGTTGCACGGGGAATCGCCATAACGAACAGAACGCTCGCGGGCAAGCCGCTGGGAACGGTCTCTTGCCTGAAGCCGCGAGTGTCGCTTTTCTAGCGAGCGATCGGTATTAGTGCAAGGCGCTTGCCGAGAAGGCGCTCCACGTAGGTTTCGATGCTCTTGCCGTAGTAGACGTGTATCCCTTCTTCTGATGTCTGGCGGTTCCTCGTCCGAAAGGACAAGACGGCATTCAACCATGAGCCGGGCTGGCGTGACTTGCTGTGGGGCGTTGGAATCGGGTCCGCGCTCGGTCCTGTGGTCCTGACCTTCATTCCAAAGTAGGTGCCGCACACCGCCACTTCCGGCAAGGGCTTCGCGAGCGGCTTCGCCGCCCTTGCCCTCGGCGGTGGAGTGCGGCCGGATGAGGAGGTGCGCGATCGTGGAAGACAGAGAGCCGGTGTACCTAGCAGTCGGTCTGCCGTATGGAGGGATCATGGCCCCCAACCTCAAGGGGGCAAGGTGCATCCTGCGGCGTGGTGGGAGGTTTGTGCAAGTTCCGCTCCCGGCCTATCGGCTCTGGCGCAAGTCGCTCGACGCGCTGAGCCGGGACGAGCTGCGTGAGGTGGCGGCGAGTAACGGCGACCTCGGCAGTTTCGAGCGTGACCTCCAGTGCCTCGTGGAAGCACAACTTCTCACTCCCTGGACGGAGGAGAGCAAGAACCTCAGTCACTTCTCGCGCCTGCGGGTGATCCCGTGCGGGATGGGTGGCAGCAACCTGCCCGACCACCCAGAGACGTTCGCCCTGCTACGGAGAGCCGATCAGAACCCCGTGCTCTGGGTCGACGTGGTGGCCTTCACTCTCTACGGACACTTCGACGCAATAGTGACGCTTGAGGAAGCCTGCCTAGCCACCGCGAAGCGTCTCGACTATCCGGTGGAGGAGGTGCGGGAGCGGGCGCTGGCGCTGTTACCGGCGCTGATGCGCAACGGGCTGGTCTTCATCGACCTTGCGGTTCGGTGA
>JAJZIE010000041.1 GCA_021810725.1 Bacillota bacterium
GGCGAGCGCCATCGACTCGTAGCCGAAGAGGGGCTTGCGGCTGAAGGTCGGGATGATCTCCGAGATGATGCCGAATGCCGGCAGGATCACGATGTACACCTCGGGATGGCCGAAGATCCAGAAGAGGTTCTGCCAAAGGAGCGCGTTGCCGCCGAGCGGGATGTTGAAGAAGGTCGCGTGGAACAGGCGATCCATCATCTGCAGGATGAGGTTCACCGTGATGGGCGGGAAGGCGAAGAGGATCAGCAGCATCGTGATCAGCGCCGACCAGGTGAACATCGGCATGCGCAAAAGCCGCATCCCCGGCGCGCGCATGTTGAGGATCGTCACGAGGAAGTTGATCGCTGTCATCAAGGTGCCGATACCGGTGATCTGCAGGCCGATGTCGTAGAAGTCGACGCCCGCGCCCGGGCTGAAGTGCGCTCCCGAGAGCGGAACGTAGTTGAACCAGCCCGCGTCGGGGGCGCCGCCCATGAACCAGCTCGTGTACATGAATAGCCCGCCCAGCACGAAGAGCCAGAGCGAAAGCGCGTTCATGCGCGGGAACGCGACGTCGCGCGCGCCGATCTGCAGCGGCACGATCGCGTTGACGTAGCCGATCAGAATGGGCATGGCGACGAGGAAGATCATCGTCACGCCGTGCATGGTGAAAAGCTGGTTGAAGGTCTCGGCCGAGACGAAGTGGTTGTTCGGCTGCCAGAGCTGGATGCGCACGAGGAGCGCTTCGGCGCCGCCGAAGGCCATGAAGAACAGCGCCGCGTAGATGTACATGATGCCGATCTTCTTGTGGTCGACCGTCGCAAGCCAGGCCCAGATGCCGCGGTAGTTGCGCTCATGCGCGTGCGCGATGGCTACGCGCTCGGTGATCGCCGCCATGGTCCGTACCTCCTCTTGCGCGGGTTTACTTCAGGGTCTGCAGGAAGGCGACGAGGGACTGGATCTGGCTTTGCGACAGGCCCAGATCAGGCATCTTGGCGCCAGGCTTGGCGGCCGCCGGGTTCTTGAGCCACGTGGCGAGACCCTGCGCCGTGTTCGGCAAGGTGCCCGCGGCAATCGTCGGGCGCGTCGCGAGCGCGGTCAGGTTCGGTCCGACGTTGCCGTGGAAGGGCGTACCCTGGATCGTGTGACAGGTCGAGCAGTCCTGCTTGAACAGGGCGAGTCCGGCCTTCTCCTCGGGTGTCGTCACGGAGACCGTGTCGGTCTGCATGTGGTGGAGCCAGGCCTTGTATGCCGCGGGCGACTGCGCGAGGACCGTGAACTTCATGTAGGCGTGGCCGGCGCCGCAGAGCTGCGCGCACTGGCCGTAGTAGACGCCGGGCTTCGCCGCCTCGAGCCAAAGCGTGTTGGTGCGGCCTGGGATCAGGTCGGTCTTGCCGCCAAGGCGGGGTACCCAGAACGAGTGCACGACATCGGCGGACTGCAAGGTGAAGTTGACCTTCTTACCAACCGGAATGTGCACCTGGTTGGCCGTCACGACGCCGGTGCCGGGGTAACGGAACTCCCACCAGAACTGGTGCCCGATCACCTGGACCTGCACCGCGTTCTTGCCGGTCTGCGGGGTCTCCAACGCGAACGCGTAGTGCACCGTGGAGATCGAGAGTGCCACGATGATGATGATCGGGATGATCGTCCAGACGATCTCGAGCGCCGTGCTGCCGTGCACCTGCTTCGGCAGCTCGGTATCCGTCTTGCGTGCGCGGAATCGGATCAGCGAGTAGACGAACACGGCAAGGACCACGATGAAGATCACGGTCATGATCGCAAGGCTCTGCCAGAGCATGCTGAGCTGGGCCTGCGCGACCGGCCCGGCCGGTGAGAGCGTCGACTGCTTGCCGAGCCCGCATCCGCCGAGCAGGAGCGCCGCAAGGGTCACGACCAGAGGCAGCGACGCCTTGAAGCCGGGCCGACGATGCCTTCTCAAAGATCTCCGCCCTCCGATCTTGCGCGATGGGCGGCCACCGGGGCCGTCGCCCCAAAGCGGGCGACGACGCCCACCACTTGGAGCAGGACCATGTGGCCCAATCATGTCTCCGCAAGGATACCGAATATGTGGCCAAATGCCAAGTGAAAACGTCACCAGTAGAGGACCGATCAGACCTGCGACATGTGTCCATATGGACATGCCGAAACTAGGCGCCGCTGCAGGATGGCGCCCGTCGCTGCGGAAGTTTGCAGTGAGCTGATGGGAGGCGATCGCGATCGACGGCAACTGGCCCCGCCACCCGCTGCTGCTGGCCTCGCCGGACCGGCTCGGCCTCGTTCATGATGCCGTGCTGGATCTGCCCGAACCGCAAAGTCCATGGCATGCGGCGTACCTCGACGCCTGCCGCGAATTGGTCGATCATGCGTTCACGGTCGAGGCGGCGCGCGACCAGGCGGCTCTCGCCGGCGCCCTGCGCCGGGAGGTCGGCGGACTCGGCGATGCCACGGTGCTGGGGCTATTCGGAGGCGCGGGCAGCGGGCGAACTACGGCCGTCCTGGCCCTGGCGCTCGCCTTGCAGGGTCTCGGCCGCTCCGTCGCGATCCTTGACGCCGACCTCGGCGCGCCGGCCCTGCGTCGCAGGCTTGGGCTCGACCAGCCGCCGCTTCTGGTGCAGAATCTTGTGCTGACCATGCCGTGGCAGGGCGTCCGAGTGCAGTCGCTCGCCACCTTCTGGCCGGACGAGGGTCCCTTGCCCTGGCAGGGACAGGGGCTCGAGACCGTGCTCTCGCGCTTTCGCGAGGACGTCGTCTGGGGGCGGCCGGACTACCTTCTCCTGGACCTGCCGCCGCTCGGCGACCCGCGCCTCGACACGGTGCTGGACGCCTTCAGGGCGACGCCGGTCGCCGTGCGCGGTCCGCTGGAGAGCGACGTGCGCGGGCCCAGGCCGGCCGCCGTCATCGGGCAGGCCGGGGGCAGGGGCGACGTTCAGCTGCCGTACGCACCCTCGGGCGACCGGCTCTTGGTCTTCGCGAGTCTCCTCAGGCCCTTCGCCGAGTCCGGGGTCTGGAAGGGGTCGGGCAGCAGCCAGTGACCGTCCCTGGCGCACAGCCGCCCGCGCGCGAACACCTCGCGCACCTGGAGGTCGTCGTCGAGCACGACGAGGTCCGCCTGCCAGCCGGACTCGATGCCGCCGCGCTTCGGCAGTCCTAGCGCCGCGGCCGCGTGCGACGTGATGGTCGTGAGCGCGAGTTCGAAGGGCGCGCCGTACTTCAGCACGGCGCGCCGCAGGGCCCAGTGCAGCCGCGAGGCCTGCCCGATGCCGAGACCCACGAGCTTGCCCTGCTGGTCGAAGACAGGCGAAGATCCCTGGCCGTCCGAGCTCATGGTGACGCGCTCGGGGTGCCCGCGATGGAGAAGTTCGGCCAGCGCTTCGCCCGGGTCGACCGGGCGCCGGTCTCCGGGCGCGGGGAAGATGCCCGCCGTGACGTCGGCGTAGGCGCCCATGCGCGTGAGATCCGCGGCCTCCGCGAACAGGTCCGGGTTGCGGTTGAGATGGGTCGCGGAAAAGAGGTCCTCCGGCAGTGCGGTGCGGCGCAGGGCGTCGCGCACCGCCTCGAGGCGCCGCTCCCCGTCGCCCACGTGGATGTGCAGGATGCCCTTCTTGCCCGCGAGCAGAGCCCCGACCCGGACCTCCGCGCCGATCGAGACGAGGTCGTGGCCGGACGGGTGGCTGCCGCGGTCGTCGGCGACGGCGATTTCGCCGGCGCCGAGCACCTCCGGGAGAAAGAGGATGTCCGAGCGGACGCTGCCCGTGAGCGTGCGGGTCGGCAACTGGTAGGCGCCCGTGAGGATGTTGGCCGTGAGGCCGAGCGCGGTCAGCCTGCGCGCCTCCGCCAGGAGGTCCGCCACCGAGCGGGTGACGCCGTCCGTGCCGAGAAGCCCGACGACGCCCGTGGTGCCGTGTGGCCCCAGGGCCTTCGGGTCGATCGGCGGTGTCCGGTGCTGGAAGCCGCCCTCGCCGCCGCCACCTGCGATGTGCACGTGCATGTCGATGAAGCCGGGTACGAGCAGGCGGCCGCGCAGATCGTGCACCCTGAGATCCGGGAGGATGCCGCGGTCGGGCTCGATGGTCGGCGCGACGCGCGCGATGGTGTCGCCCGCGATCAGCACGTCCTGCCGCCCGAGCGGTTTGGGGCCGAAGCATTCCGCCCCCCGCAACAGTTCGAACAAGGCCACCGCCTCCAGGCCGAAGTGTTCCCGCGCGGCGCCCGCGTGAGCCGCGCCGCCCTCCCGGCACGTGCTATATTGGATGCGGATCGAAGTGGGACTGGGAGAGGAAGGGAGCAGACATGGGGCTGATGTCTCGCATGTCGACGATTTTCAAGTCCAAGGTTTCCGCCGCGCTTGACGCCGCGGAGGACCCCCGCCAGACCCTCGACTACTCCTACGAGCGCCAGATGGAGATGCTGCAGCAGGTCAAGCGCAGCCTCGCCGACGCCGTGACCGCGCGCAAGCAGATCGAGCTGCAGAAGGTCCGGCTGCAGGCCGACATGGACAAGTACCAGAGCGAGGCCGAAGCGGCGCTCAAGGCGGGACGCGAGGACCTGGCGCGCCAGGCGCTGGAGCGCAAGTCCGCGCTCTCGACGCAGGCCGGGGGCCTCGACGCCCAGATCGCCGAGCTCAAGTCGCAGGAAGACAAGATGGAAGAGAACGCGCGGCGCCTCGAGACGAAGATCGCGGCGTTCCGCGCCCAGAAGGAGGTCATCAAGGCCCAGTACACGACGGCGCAGGCGCAGGTCAAGATGGGCGAGGCCTCGACAGGGCTCTCCGAGGAGCTTGCGGATGTGGGGCTCTCGGTCCAGCGCGCCCAGGACAAGACCGAGCGCATGCGCGCCAGGGCGCAGGCCATCGACGAGCTTACGGACAAGGGCGTCTTGGAGGACGCCCTGGCGACGCCGGGCGAGGACCCTGTGGAAAAGGAACTGCGCAAGACGCAGCAGGCATCTGAGGTCGAGGACGACCTGCAGGCGCTCAAGGCCAAGATCGCGGCGGGTGACCCCAAGTGATCGCGCGCATCCTGCACGAGGGGCAGTACGAGCTGCCGCCCTCGGCGCTCACGGATCTGCGCAGGCTCGACGACGAGCTGATGGAGCGCCTGACGGCCGGTGACGAGCAGGGCTTCGCGCAGCGGCGGGACGCGCTGCTCGCGCTGGTTCGCGCGGAGGGACGGATGCTCCCGGCCGAGGTGCTGCGCGAGTCGGACCTTGTGCTGCCCCCGGCCGACATCACGCTCGCAGAGGCGCGCGCCTACTTCACACAGCACGCCTGACCGTTCCGTTAGACCCACTCAACACAACCCGAAGGTTTTGACGCACGCCGACCCTGCCACCCGGCCGGGTCGGCGCTTCGCTGTGCGCCCGGGGGTTGCCGATATTGACGCCAGCGCCAGATTCACACGTCGGCTGGTGGCGTTACCATGCAATGGGAAGGGACATGACGTGCAACGTTACCTCCTGACGGAAGCCATGATCGGACGAGAGGTCGCCGTCGACATCGCCGGGCCGGACGGCACAGGGCTGCTGGTGGCGGCCGGTGTGCGTCTGGACCGGCGCGACGTGGCGGCCCTGCTTTCGCGCGGGGTCCGGCATGTCTTTCTCAGGGACGAGCTCTTTCCCGATCTCCCGGTGCTCGACACGGTGCCGGTCGACGTCCGCCTGGAAGCCTCGGCGGCCGTATCCGACATCACCGCCGCCCTGGCCCGCCCCCGCAAAGATCGGCCGGTCGCCGAACTGCGGCACCTGCTGCAGGCGGCACGCAAGCTGGTCGAGGAGGTGCTGGCGGCTGAGGCGGAGGTCGCGGACCTCGGTCCCTGGGACGCCGGCGGTACGGACCGCGCCGCGCATGCCGTCGAGGCAGCGGCGATCGCTGTGCAGATCGGCAGGCATTACCCGCTCGCCCGCGACCAGCTCTTGCGCCTGTGCATCGGCACCCTGCTGATGGACGTCGGGCTCGGCCGGCTGCCCGAGAGCATCCTTTCGCAGCCGGGGCTCCTCGACGCCGACGGCGTCACGGCCATGCTCGCGCACCCCAGGGCAGGCTGGCAGATCATCCATCGCTGGCTGCCCTCGGTGGCGCCCACGGCCGCGAGCGTCGTTCTGCAACACCATGAACGGCTCGACGGCTCCGGCTACCCCGAAGGCCGCCAGGGCGCCGACATCTATCTTTTCGCCCGCATCGCCGCCGTGGCGGACGTCCTGACGGCCGTGCGCTCGGACCGGCCGCACCGCCGGCGGTTCCGCCCCGGGCAGATCGTGGGTCTCTTGCAGGAGGAGGCGGGCGTGGCGCTCGACAACAAGTCCTGCGCCATCGTGCTGCGTCACGTGGCGATCGTGCCGCATGGCGCCATCGTCCGGCTGACCGACGGCGCCCTCGCCAAGGTGATCGCGCACAGCCCCGGTGCGCCGCTGCAGCCGCTCTGCGTCGTGCTCGGGGACAGCGGTGGCGACATCCAGCGCCGACAGGTCCAGCTCCGCGGCTCGCGCGTCTACGTGCGCGAGATCCTGGACGACTGGCCGCGCGCCGTGCTCGAGCGCGCGCGTCTCGGCCGCGTCCTCTAGCTCACATCGCCTGCGCCCGGCCTGCCCCCGACGGTCGGAAGGCGACAAGGAAAGCAAGCAGGGCCAGCACGTTGACGAGGGCCATGCCGCCGAACAGGCCCACCTTGCCGGCTGCGGAGAGGATGAGGCCGCCGAGCGACGGACCGACCGCGAACGAGAGGCCGAAGACGACATTCTGCAGCGCGAAGTAGGTCGCCCGCTGGTCCGCGGGGGCATAGCGCGCGATGACGGCCTGTCCGACCGGCGCCAGCAGGACCTCGCCGATCGTGAAGAAGGCGTTGATGCCGACCCACGCCCAGGGGGCGACGGCGAAGATGAAGAGCGCGTTGGCGACGGCGTAGACGATCGCACCGCCGGCGAAGCCCAGGACCATCGGACGGTCTTCCTGCCAGCGGCTGAGGAAGGGCTGGAGCAGCACGACGGTGATGGCGTTCGCCGCGATCACGTAGGCGAAGAGCTGCGCGCCGTCTTGGTAGTGCATGCCGAGGTACTGCGCGAGGTTCGTCTCGATCTGGCTGTAGGCGAGATTCGTGAGGAACGTGCCCATGAACACCCAGAGGAGGACCTGATGGCGCAGGCCTTGCGCCATGTAGCGCAGGCTCTCGCGGCCGCTGGCGCCGGACGGCTGCTCGCCGACCTCCGACGGGATGTAGAGGATGAGGGCCACGGCCAGCACCACCTGGGACGCCGCCGCCAGAAGGAACGGCATGGCGGCGTGTCCGGCGCCGATCATGGCGCCGGCGAGCGGGCCGACCGCCGCGCCGATGTTCACCGCCCAGTAATTGAAGCCGAAGACGCGTGTGCGGTAGCCCTCCGGGGTCAGGTCGGTCAGAAGGGCCATGTACGCTGGTCCCTGAAGCGCCCAGATCATGCCGGAGACGATTTGCAGCACCGCGAAGAACAGGAGGGTGTGCGCGACGGCGAAGCCGGCCAGCGTCACCACCTGCAGGGCCGTAGCCCAGATCAGCGAGGGCTTGCGGCCGACCCGGTCCGATAGCGGACCCAGGAGAAAGCTCGCCACGAGGTTCGACGCGGCGCCCAGGCCGATCACGAGACCCACGACCGCAGGTGTCGCGCCGGTTACGGCATGCATGTAGAGCGCAAGGAAGGGCATCACCAGGAAGCGGAACGCCGACGCGAAGCCGTCCCCCGCGATGAGCAGCCAGACGATGCCTGGTATCCGCTGACGCACGGGCTACCTCCTAAAGCGTAGGCAGATACGCAGCGGCCGTCGCGCCCTGCGGCCAACGGCCAGTGTTCAGCGTAGCACTCCGTGGACGTCCGCGAAGCGGGCGTAGGTGCGCAGTATCGGCGCCGTTTCGGCCATGGCCCGTCCGGCTGCGAGAAGGGCGGCCGGGTGGACGTATTGCGTGGCAGGCGATACGGGTGTATTAGTGTACTAGTACACCAAGGCAATCAAGTTGGGGGTGGGGTCATGACCTCGGCGATCGCGGCCGAGAATCTTCAGAAGGTCTACGGGAACGGCCGCGGCGTGCTTGGCATCGACTTCCGTATCGGTGAGGGCGAGATCTTCGGCTTTCTCGGACCCAACGGGGCAGGCAAGACGACGACGATCCGGTCGCTCCTGGGACTGACGCACCCGACGGGCGGCAGGGCCAGCATCGTGGGCAGGGACGTCGTGCGCGACAGCGTCGAGGTGCGCCGTGTCACCGGGTACCTGCCGGGCGACCCGGCGCTCTACGACAACATGACGGGACGCCAGCACCTGGAGCTGGCCCTCCAGCTGCGCGGCATCCGCGAGCGCGGCCGCGCGCAGGCGATCGCGAAGCGGCTCGACATCGAACTCGACCGCAAGATCCGGCAGCTTTCGCGGGGCAACCGGCAGAAGGTGGCCATCCTGCTCGCGATGGCCCACGACCCGCAGGTGCTGCTGCTCGACGAGCCGACGAGCGGACTCGACCCTCTGGTGCAGGACGCCTTCAGGGATCTCCTGCGCGAAGAGCGCGGGCGTGGCAAGACGATCTTCTTCAGCAGCCACGTCCTGCCCGAGGTGGAAGCCCTCAGCGATCGGGTCGGGATCATCCGCGACGGCCGCCTGGTCGCCGTCGACACCGTCGAGGCCCTGCGGCGCAGTCGCCTCAAGGCGGTCCAGCTCCGTTACGAGGGGGATCCGCCCGACTTCGCCCGGGTGGCGGGGGTGCGAGGCCTCGAGGTGAAGAACGGCACCGTGACGTTCCACATCGCCGGGGATACGGCGGCACTCTTCCGACTGCTTGCGGAACGCCCTCCGCTGGACATCGCGATCGTCGAGCCCAGCCTCGAGGAAGTCTTCCGGACCTACTACGGAGGCGGAGCGTCATGACGCTCTATCGCATGGCCCTGCGCCAGCAGCTCGTCTCCTGGCTGGTCTGGACGATCGTGGTCGTGCTGGGCGTGGCGACGGTCGTGTCGGCTGCGCCCGCCGTCGCCGACTCCCGCACGCTCAGCCAACTGCTCGGCAGCCTGCCGGCCTCGCTGCGCGCCGCGATGGGCGGAGCGCTCATGGCGAAGCGGCCGGTGGAAGGCTATCTCTACGTCAAGATCCTCATGTACCTGCCGCTGCTGATCGCCATCTTCTCCGGATTCCAGGCCTCGTCGCTCCTGGCGCGCGAGATGGACCACCGCCGCTTCGACTTCCTGCTGGGTCTCCCCGTCACGCGCCGCAGGCTGCTGCTCGTGCGCCTCAGCGGTCTCATCACGGCGCAGGCGGCGATGTGGCTCGTGACCGTGCTCGCCCTGATCCTCTTCCTGGGGCAGGACGGGCTGCGGCCGGATGTCGCGGGCTACGCGCTCGTGGGCTACAGCGGCTTCCTCGTGACGCTGACCACCGCGACGGGAGCGCTCTGGGCCAGCGCCGCGGCGCGGGACTACCCGGCGGCGGCCCGCTACGGTCTCGGCATCGCCGCGATTCCCTTCGTGTACGACCTCGCGGTGCGCATCGCGACGGCGGCACCCGGGTGGCGGTACATCCTGCCGTACGGCTATTACGATCCGCCGCACCTCCTGCTGACGCATGCCTTTCCATGGCTGTCGACGCTGGTGCTGCTGGCCGCCTCGGCCCTACTGACGTATGGCGCCGTGCGCGCGTTCGAGAGGAGGGAGGTCTGAGCATGGTGATCTTCCGGCACCACATGCGCCGCGAGGCATCCGCTCTGATCGGCTGGGCCATCGCCGTGATCGCGCTCGTCGTGCTGCAGACCAGCCTCTTCAACGTGCTGCAGACGCCGGCGCTCGCCGCCGGGATGGCGTCCGTGTGGCACAACCTGCCTCCGCAGTTCCTGCAGTTCGTCGGCGGCGCATTGAACGTTTTCAGCGTGTCGGGATGGATCGGAACCGTGGACCTCTCGGGCTGGATCACCCTGATCGTCGGCATCTGGGTCGCCTTGGCCTCCGTCAGCGTGGTTGCGCGCGACGTGGACCAGGGGACGCTCGAGTTCCTGCTCGCCATGCCCGTGCGCCGGGGCCGACTCCTCGGGGAGCGCTCGCTTTCGCTCGTGCTGCAGCTCGTGCTGATCTACATCGGCATCTTCGCCGCCGTGGTCATCGCTGTGGCCCTGATGGGGCGGAGCGTCAGCGACCTGCGCGTCGCCGAGTCCCTGGGGGTGCTGCTGCTCGACCAGGCGGCCCTGGCGGGAACGCTCGTGTTGGTCTCGCTCTTCCTGCGCGACCAGACCTATGCCGTCCTGACGACCGTCACGGTCGCGGCCGTCTTCATCTTCATCCCGGTGTTCGTGGACGCGAACGCGCCGGTCGCGTTCCTGCGCAGGTTCACCCCTTTCGACTACGACGCGGCGGGCACGCTGATGCTGCACGGCACCTACCCGGCCGGTCATCTCGTGGTCGCCGCGCTCTGGGCGGCCATCGCGTTTCTGGCCGCCTGGGCCGTCTTCGCGAGGAGAGAGCTCTAGCGATGTGGATCCGGATCGACAGCCACAGCGGTGTGGCCATCTACCGCCAGATCGCAGCCCAGATCGAACAGGCGGTGTTGGCCGGCGTGCTGGAGAGTGGCGACAAGCTGCCCGGGGTGCGCGAGCTCGCGGTGGAACTTGCGGTCAACCCGGCTACGGTCGTCAAGGCGTACGACGAGCTGGAGCAGACCGGGGTGATCGAGCAGCCGCGCGGGCGCGGCACGTTCATCCTGGGACGGCCGAAACTCGAGGAGCGGGAGCGGCGCGAAAGGCTCCAGGCCGCCGCTGCCAGATTCCTCGGGGAGGCGGAGCGCCTGGGCTTCACCGCGTCCGAAGCGCTCCGGGAGCTGCAGCGGGCGGTCGCCGGCCTGGGCGATGCGCCGAAGGCGGACGGGGAGGGGGAAGATCATGACGGCCGTTAGTCTCAGCAACCTACGCAAGCGCTTCGGCCGCCTCACCGTCCTGGACGGCCTGGACCTCGACGTGCCCGAGGGCAGCATCTACGGTCTCCTGGGCCTCAACGGGGCCGGCAAGACCACGCTCCTGCGCATCCTCATGGGCTTTCTGCATCCGAGCGGTGGCGAGGGTACCGTCCTCGGTCGGCCCCTGGGCAAGCTCACGGCCGCGGATCGCGCCCGCGTCGCCTATGTGCCGGACCGGCCCACCTTCTACGAGAACATGCGCGTCGGGGATCTCCTGCGTTTCGTCGGCGCCCTGCACCCGCGCTGGGATGCGAACGCGGCCAGACGCTTCGTGGACGCGTTCGAGCTGCCGCTCGAGCGCAAGGTCGGGGCGCTCAGCACGGGCATGCGCACGCAACTCGGCCTGGCGCTGGCCCTCTCGACACAGCCCGAGCTGCTGATGCTGGACGAGCCGGCCTCCGGACTCGACCCCGTCCACCGCCGGCGCTACCTGCAGGTGCTGCTCGAAGCGAGCGCGGAGCCTGGCCGGACAGTGCTCCTGACGTCGCAGGACCTCGGCCTCGTGGAACAGACGTGCGACCATTTCGCCCTCGTCCACGAGCGGCGCATCCAGGTGGCGGGGCCGATCACGGAGATTCTCGAATCGCAGCGGCGCATGCTCGTCCAGGCCCCGCCGGAGACAGGGGACGCCCTGCGCTCCTTGCCTGGGGTGCGCCAGGTGCGGGATGGCTCACACGGGTTCCTCGTCACGGGCACGGCCCTTCCCGACGAGGTGCGGCAGGTGGCCGGTGTCCGGGCGGTACAGGCCGAGGGGCTGTCGCTCGAGGACCTCTTCTGGAGCTACGTCGAAGCCTCTGGGTGACGGATCGGGTTCGCATGACCGGCTTGCCGGAGATTCGCGGGCGATGGGACGAGGCGAGAGAATCCACGAGATCGGAGTACAGCAGAACGCGAACCAACGACGGCATGGAGTCTCGCCGACGTCATGGAGGCGTCTATGCTGCCGCCGGCTGTCGCCAAGGCAAGGACATGAGGCAGATTCATATCGTTTGAAACCTGAATTGGCCATCCAGAATGCGGAAGTCAGGAGGGCGCATAAGCGGCCACCCGGGTTTGCATGGCCACTTCCTCAGAGGGATACGGCGCCAACCCGTCGAATACGCCCACCTTGTTTGGTATTTGCAAACGGGGGTCGCCACTTGCGAAGGGCACAAGTCGACGAGGCGATCGTCGGCAAGTTTTCCGCGAAGACCGTGTTCAACCGAACGGGGCGGACGCCTCTCCTGCGGCGGGGTACCCAGATCCGGCCCTCGATGGTCGGAGCCTTGCGGCGCCGGGGCATCCACGCGATCTGGGTGACCGATGAGCTCTTTCCCGATCTCGAGGTGCAGACGGTCGTGCGCGATGAGACGATCGCGGTCACGAGACGCTGCCTCGACGACATCTTCCGCAGCGCCAGGGAAAGCGAGCCGCCCAGCCAGGCGCAGGCCTTGCGCCTCGCCACGGCCCTGCGCAGCATGGTCGACGACATCCTGCAGAACGACGACGTCGTCGCCAACGTGGCCCATCTCAGGACCTGGGACAACTACACCTTCGAGCATTCGGTCCAGGTCGCCCTGCTGTCGGTGCTGGTGGGCAAGCACCTTCTGATGACGGAGGACCAGCTGGTCCGGCTGGGGACGGGCGCCATCCTGCACGACATCGGCAAGGTGACGGTGCCGCAGGAGATCCTGCAGAAGCCGGCAGCGTTGACGGCCGAGGAATTCGAGGTCGTCAAGCAGCATCCGAAGCTCGGCTGGGATCTCGTGCACGAAGGGTTCCAGAACATCATGCCGACGTCGTCGATCGTCGTGCTGCAGCACCACGAGCGGCTGGACGGGTCCGGATATCCGTCGCACCTCAAGGGCGACGAGATCTACGTCTTCTCGCGTATCGTCGCCGCGGCCGACGTGTTCGACGCCATCCGCGCGGAGCGCAACTACAGGATGCGCTACGCGCCGCGGCGGGTGCTGCAGATCATGCAGGAGGAGGCCGGTCCGAAGCTCGACGCCTCGGCCGTGCAGGCACTGCTGGAGCACGTGGCGATCATCCCCGTCGGCGAGATCGTACGCCTGACGAACGGCCTCCTTGGCCTCGTGACCGGGCTCCATCCCGGCAACCCCTTGCAGCCCCTGGTCACCGCGGTCGCGGACGATCGCGACGAGCCGATCGGGCGCCAGGAACTCGATCTGCGCGGCACGCCGCTGCACGTGGACCAGGTCCTGAACGATTGGCCGCCTGGGCTGGTCGCCCGCGTGCGGGATTTCGAGGACATGCGGAGCGGAAGTTGAGAAAGCGGCTGGCCATCGCGGGATGGCCAGCCGCTTCAAGGTTGTGGGCTCTGCTCGAATGCCGGCGTCCTGGGGACGCGCCAGACGATGCTGCCCGTGGATGAGGCGGCGATCGGCGGCCCCAGCGTTGCGTTGATCTGACGCAGGGCCTCCTGCGGAATGGTCGTCGAACCGTAGTTCGGCCGCGGCAGGTAGTAGAGCCGCGTGACGTGCAGCCGCATCAGGTCGTCGACCAGGATCGTCTGGTAGATCTCGGGCGCGAGGTTCGGGTTCAAAAGCACCTGCACGCCTTGCAGCTGCTGCTGGCGGCTCAGGCTGTTGTCGTTGTGCCCGTAGACATTGGCGACCGGGAAGCTGTAATCGGCCTCCTGCAGCATCTGCATGGTCTCGGGGAACGCCCGGGTGAGCACGTAGGTGGGCTGTCCGCGCAGCGCCTTCGCCACCGCGGTCTGCGGCGCCATGTCGACGGTGGCCTGCGGCAAGGTGGTGTTGGGGTAGGGAAGGACCGGCAGCCACGTGGCGATCATCAGGCCGAAGAGCCAGTACGGTCTGCGACCGGCGGTGGCGCTGCCGCTGCGCAGGTAGTCCTCGATCGCGAGCACCGAGATGGCCACGACGGCGAGATCGGTGTAGAGCATGAGGCGCGTCGGCAGGAGGTCCTTGATGAAGGGCAGCAGGGAAACGGCGGCCC
>JAJZIE010000042.1 GCA_021810725.1 Bacillota bacterium
CCGGGAACTTACGCCTGTGGAGATCCCTCTGCCGGGGTGGCCAGAACCGTCACTAGGTACGGGTCGTCGAAGCAGGAAGCAGCAAAGGGCGCATCGCGAGATATTTGTCCAAAGTTGCAGAACGGTCTGGCATTCTTCCGCCGTGTGGACTGGGGGCATCGACTGCCCCAACTTGGCCTGCTGCTCACCGACGAGACGTTCGTGGCCGCGAGCCTGGGCGGCGCCGTCGATCCAAGAGGCTACCTAAAGCTCGTCTGGCTTCCCTACGTCACCTGGGTGGGCGGCAGCCTTGTCGGGGTGCTGGCGGGCAGCCTGCTTCCCGCCCTGCTGCGGCATGCCTTCGGCATCGCGATCGACGCGCTCTTCGTCAGCCTCCTGGTTCACGCCGTCCGATCCGATGGGAAAACGGTGTGGGCCGCGGGGGCCGGAGCGGCGGGGGCCTATCTGGGCGCCCCGCTCGGCGGCTGGTCGCTCGTGGTCGGCATGGCGTGCGGAGCCCTTGTGTACCTGCTCGCTTCGATGCGGCCGGCCAGGTCGGCATGAGGCCCTTCGACCTCCTGCTCTTCGTGCTGGCGGCGGCGCTGGGGACGGCCCTGATCCGCTATCTGCCCGCCCGCTACGCCCACCGCGCCGCCGATCCACGCCTGCAGCGGCTGTTGCAGGGAGTGCCCGCCGCCGCCCTCGGCGTCTTGCTTGTCACCAGTTTCACTTCGGCCCTGCCCCCGCACTACCTCGTGACGACGGCGCTTGCGCTGGCGCTCGCCGCGCTGCTCTCCTGTCGGCCGGGCGGCGTGCTCTGGCCCGTGGTCGGAGCGGTGGCCGTGGCGGCGGCCGAACTCTGGCTGCACCTGGCTAGCCGCCGCGGTACCAGCCCGAGGGCTCGGGGTGATCGCTGCGCAGCAGTCTCGACGGAGCCGTGGCGAAGAGGCCGTCCACGTAATCCGGCCATAGGTCCGCCTCGGGCCAGTCCGCGTTCCATGCGACGGCCCGCGGACCACCTGCCGAGAGGAGTTCCCGTGCGTGCGCCTCGTTTGGGCTGATGACGGTGCAGGGTCCGCCGCTGCGGGCGGCCAGCCCGAGAAGCTCATCGTCGTCGGCCGCTTCGCGCACCTCCAGCAGTGCACCCCACACCTCGGCGGCTTCGCCCGCCCCGGCCTGCAGGAGCAGCGCCGGCCGCCAGTAGGTCCCCCCTGCCCGTTCTGGCGTGGTCGGCTGGTCGCCGCCGTAGATCAGCGTCGCGCCGTCCGCCTGGCGACGGGCCACGTGCTCCTTGAGCTCGGCCAGCAGGGCCTCGCCGGGAACCGGGCCGATCTCCGTGTCGAAGTCGATCGGGTTGCCGATCTGGAGGCTGCTCAGCCTCGAGATGATGCGCAGGAGCAGGTGGTCATGGTTCTTGCGCGTGACATAGAGCCTCTGCGCCGCCCACTCGGACCGCCCACCCCGAAAGGTCGCGGCGAGCACCGCCGATGCGGCCGCCACGTCGAGGTCCGCACCCTCGAAGACGGCGACGCAGCCCTTGACCCACGGCCGGAGATAGGTTCGTCCACCGCCCACCCGGCGCAGCGCCAGCCGGGCCTCCGGACCGACGCCCGCGGCAAGGTCGACGCCCCGGTGGCTCGCGAGGTCCTCCGTGAGCTCCGGGCCCCCGGCCAGCACCTGCACGGCGCCCGCCGGCAGACCACCGCGGGCCAGGTGCTGCGCGATGCGCAACGCAAGCAGCGGCCGCTCCTCCCCGGCCAACCAGATGACGGCGTTGCCCCTAACGAGCGCGGCCATCGCGAGCACGAACTCGTCCGGGGTCGTCCCAAACGCGGGGCCTTGCACGGCCACCACCCCGAGCGGAGCCGGGCGCTCTAGGACGTCCCGGCCAAATCCCGCCGGCCGCCAGTTCCAGGCCCTACCGGCGGCGGCGAGGGCCCGTTCGGACCAGAGCAGGGCACGCCGCCAGCAGAGTTCCGCCTCACGCAGCGTCAGCCCGCTCTCCCGCGCCGCAAGGCGTGCAAGTTCGGCCTGATCGCCCTCCATGTCCCCAAGGATCGGGCGCAACTTCCCCGCCCTGGCCTCGGGGGTCATGCGCGGCCAGGGACCGGCGTCCGCGGCGTGCCGAGCCGAGCGCACGGCCTCCTCGCCCTGCGCGGCCGTGGCCAGTGCGGCGGCGCCCAGGGGACGGCCGGTCGCGGGTTCCACCACCACCGCCTTCATCTGATCCAGGCCCCTCAGGCGGCCATCGATCAGCAGCGGTCTCGGCTCGTCCTGGCTGAGCCAGGCGTCCGTCGACAGCAATAGAAGCTCCCCCTCATGGATGCAAGGCAGTCGTCGCCCGGCCTACGGGTGCGCCTGCTCCGCCGCCAGTTGCTGCTCGTAGGTGTAGCTGAAGATGTGGCTGCCGTTCGGCAGGCCGTAGAAGTAGAGGTACCCCACCTTGGCCGGATGCAGAACGGCCTCGATCGAGGGCAGCCCGGGATTGCAGATCGGCCCCGGTGGCAGCGCCTTGGCGTAGTAGGTGTTGTAAGGCGAAGGGTAGTGCTCATCCTTGATGGTGACGGCGTCGAGCGGCCGACCGAGCGCGTAGGCGACGGTCGGGTCGGACTGCATCGGCATGCCGATGCGCAGGCGGTTCAGGAAGACGGCGGCGATGAGAGGCCGCTCGCGCTCCAGCTTGGCCTCGCGCTCCACAAGCGAGGCCAGGGTCATCACCTGATTGACGGTCAGGTGCTCCTTCGCAGCCTGCTGCCGCATGGCCGGCGTGAACTCCCGCTCCCACTGGGCGAACAGCAGATCGGCGATCTGCGTAGGCGTCGTCCCGTAGGGAATCTCGTAGGTCGATGGGAAGGCGTAGCCCTCGAGCCGGTAGCGGACCTTGGCGCTCTGCGGGATGAAGGGGTTCGGGAACCCCTTGGCCGCGGCTACGAATGCCGAGACGGTCGCGATGCCCTTGTCCCGCAACAGAAAAGCGATGTCCGAGACGGTGTAGCCCTCGGGAATGGTGAGCTTGCGTTCGGCCACCTCACCCGCCACCAAGGCGTGCAGGATCTGCCGCGAGGACTGCCTGCCGGATAGCAGATAGACGCCGGCCTGGATGTCGCTCGCATCGTGCCTCACATCGGCGTAGAGACGAAGATAGAGCGCGCTCCGGATGATACCGAGCTTCTGCAGGTGCTGGGCCACGCCCGCCAGCGATGAACCGTCCTTGACGCGCACCAGCACCCGCGGCGCACGGGGCGAAACCGGATCGCCCGCCGTACTCCAGAAGGCGGCCCCCCAGGCGATCGCAGCCACCAGCGCCAGCACAACGAGAAGGCCCAGGATCTTTCCTGGGCCCATTCTGCGCACGATGGCAGGCCAAGGCATCGGCATCACCGCCTACTTCTCGGCGGCGAGGTCGAACGGCCTACTCGTCCTCACCCTCGTCGTCGTCGTCAAGACCGTCCTCCTCGTCCAGGAGTTCCTCCCACGCGGTGGCGACGCGCTCGAACTCGGCCTCGTCGTCGATGTCGACGAGCACCTCGTTGCCCTCGTCGTCTTCCTCCATGCGCAGGATCACGGCCTCGTCGGCCTCTTCCGCGTCGCCGTCCTCGGCGGGGATCAGGATGGCGTACTCGTTCTCATCGACCTCGATGACGTCCAGCAAGGCGAACTGGTGCTCCTTGCCGTCCTCGTCGACGAGCGTGATGACCTCGTCCTCGCTCAGGTGCTCGTGCTCGTCGTGGTCGTGGCCAGGGTGCATGTGCTCGCCCTTGTGCTCGTGATCTGCCATGCTCTACTTCCTTTCCCATCGGCTATCTCGCGAGGCTGGGCCCCTGGTCGAGATAGCTCTGCAGAATCCATTGCGCCGCCTGCTGGTCGATGATGCGCCGTCTGCGCGCACGCGGCATGTCCGCCGCGATTAACATGCGCTCGGCCCCCTTGGTGGTCAGGCGCTCATCCCACAGTATCACCGGCAGACCGGTTCGGGAAGCCAAGTTTTCGGCCAGCTTCCGCGCCGCCATCGCCCGCTCGCCTTCGCTGCCGTTCATGTGGCGCGGCAGCCCGACAACGATGCGTTCGACGTCCATGCTTCGCGCCAAATCGGCAAGCTCCTGCGCCCCCGCGTCTTCTCCCGCCGCATCGAGCGTCGCCACTCCGCGCGCCAGCATGCCCAGCTCATCGGAAACGGCGACGCCTATGCGTTTCGTGCCGGGATCGACGCCCATCACCCTGGGCAAGCGCTACTCGCCAAGATAGCCGCGCACCAGCTCCTCGAGGAGCTCGTCGCGCTCGATCTGACGGATCAGGTTGCGCGCATTGCGATGCGCGGTGATGTACGCGGGATCGCCCGAGAGCAGGTAGCCGACGAGTTGCACGACCGGATTGTACCCCTTCTCGCGAAGGGCCGCGTGCACCGTCCGCAGCACCTCGGCAGCGTCAGGACCTTCCGGCCGCACGTCAAACATGCGCGTCCTGTCGTCCGACATAGCCTTACCTCCCACCCGCGGCCCCTTTCAGGCCAAGGCCGCTCGCGCGGCTTCCTTGCCCGCCGCCAGCGCCGCTGGGGCGAGTTCCGGGTTCTTGGCGCCTCCCTGGGCGAGATCCGGGCGTCCACCGCCGCGACCCTGCGCAGCTTTGGCCATACGTCCCAGGATGTCTCCCGCCCGCACCCCACGCTGCACCATGTCGGGGCTGACGGCGCAGAGCAGATGCAGGTTTCCGTCCAGCCGCGAGGCTAGGCATAGGATACCTCGTTTGCCCTGTGACCGCCACATGTCCGCCACCTCGCGCAGACCCGCGAGATCGACGTCCGCCACCTCGCCGACGACGATGCCGACTTCGCCGACGACCTCCTCGCTTTGCCAGAGGCCCTGCAGGGAGTCGGCGAGGCCACTGCGGCGGAGCCGCTCGATCTCGTCGCCGCGCCGCGCCACCTCCTCGCTGAGTTCGAGCGCGCGCGCGCCAAGTCCCTCGGGCGTCGTGCGCAGGCGCTCGCACGCCTCGGCCTGCGAAGACTCGATCTCCTGCCAGCGGGCAAGCGCCGCCGGCCCCGTCAGCGCCACGACACGGCGGATGCCCGAGCCGACGGAACTCTCCTCGACGATCTTGAACGGTCCGATCTCCCCGGTGCGACGCACGTGCGTACCGCCGCAGAGTTCGCGGGAGAACCCCTCGACCTCCACCATCCTGACGACGTCGCCATACTTCTCCTCGAACAGGGCCATGGCCCCTAGACGACGCGCCTCGGCCGGCGTCGTCTCGATCGTCCCGACCGGCTGGTCACGACAGATCTCCTCGGTCACGCGGCGTTCGACGGCCTGGATCTCCTCTGGCCGCATCGCCTCGTGGTGCAGGAAGTCGAAGCGCAGTCGCTCCGGTTCGACGACGGAACCCGCCTGGCGGACGTGCGGGCCGAGCACCTCGCGCAGTGCGGCATGCAGAAGATGCGTCGCCGTGTGGTTGCGCATCGTGGCCCGCCGACGACGTTCGTCCACCGTGGCGTGCAGCCGCTGGCCCACCGAAATGCTGCCCTGGACCACTTCGCCGACATGCAGGATGCGGCCGCCCGGCAGCTTGCGGGTGTCGGAGACCTCCACCCTGCCCGACGGTCCGACCAGGACGCCGCGGTCGCCCACCTGGCCACCGCCCTCGCCGTAGAACGGCGTGCGGGTCAGGAGCAGGCGCACCTCGCTGCCCTCGCCGGCCTCCTCGCTGCGCTGCTCACCAACGAAGAGCGCCTGGATCTCCCCGTCGTCCTCGAACGCCCCGTAGCCGCTGAACTCCGTGGCCGCGAGAGCGCTCGTGGCCGCCGCGATGGCGGCGAGCTCGCCTTCGCGCTGGCCGCGGGCCGCGCGAGCCCTCTGCCGCTGCGCGGCGAGCGCCTGGTCGAAGCCCTCGCGATCGAGCCTGAGGCCTTCCTGCGCGACGATCTCTTCCGTCAGTTCGATCGGGAAGCCATAGGTGTCGTAAAGAAGAAATGCCGCGCTACCCGGAAAGACGCCGCCCTCCGCGGCCCTGATCTGCTGCTCGAGGATGCGCCCGCCGTCCTCAAGCGTCTGCGAGAAGCGCTCCTCCTCGGCCGCAAGAGCCACCTTGACGCTCTCCTGTCGCTCCAGGAGTTCGGGGTAGGCCTCACCCAACGACGCGATGACGGCCGGCAGCAGGTCCGGCAGGAACGGGCTCCTGAGCCCGAGCCCGCGGCCCATGCGCACCGCGCGCCTTATCAGGCGCCGCAGCACGTAGCCGCGACCCTCGTTGTCCGGCAGCACGCCGTCGACGACCAGGAACGCCGCAGCCCTCAGATGGTCCGCGATTACGCGGAAGGGGAAGCCCGCATCACCGCGGTCGTAGGCGACGCCGCTCTGGCGGACGATCTCGCCGATGATGCCCTGGAAGAGATCCGTGTCCCAGTTGCTAGGTACGCCCTGCAGCACCGAGACGACGCGTTCGAGGCCCATGCCGGTGTCGATCGACGGACGCGGCAAGGGCGTGAGGTTGCCGTCCTGGTCGCGATCGAACTGCATGAAGACGAGGTTCCAGATCTCGAGGTAGCGGTCGCACGCGCAGGTGACGAAATCGCAGTCAGGACCGCAGGCGTGCTCCTCGCCGCGGTCGTAGAAGATCTCCGCGGTCGGGCCGCAGGGCCCGGTGTCGCCCATGGACCAGAAGTTGTCCTTCTCGCCGAAACGCCCGATGCGATCGGGGCCGACGCCCGCCACTTCCTGCCAGAGGGCGAACGCCTCGTCGTCCTGCTCGTACACCGAGTAGTAGAGCCTCTCCTTGGCAATGCCGAAACGCTCGATCAGAAGCTCACAGGCGAACTGCATCGCCTCGCGCTTGAAGTAGTCGCCGAAGCTGAAGTTGCCGAGCATCTCGAAGAACGTGTGGTGGCGCAGGGTGCGCCCGACCTGATCGAGGTCGTTGTGCTTGCCGCTGACGCGCATGCAGCGCTGGGCCGTCGTCGCACGCCGGTAGGGGCGCTGTTCGCGGCCAAGGAAGACGTCCTTGAACTGGACCATGCCGGCGTTCGTGAAGAGCAGCGTCGGATCGCCGTGGGGAACGAGCGAAGCGCTCTCCACGACGGCGTGGCCACGCTCCTTGAAGAACTCGAGAAAGGCGGCACGGACTTCCGCGGACAGCAAAGCGGTTTCCTCCTCGGACAATTTGCTCCCAGTATACCGCCACCTGTCCTGCCGGCGTTAGCGCAGGGGCCGCGGCATCAAGAGACGCCGAGCCAAGAGGCGGATGGTGGCGACGGCGATGCCTGTGACCGGAGCCGCCAGCAGCAGCCCCGGCACCCCCGCCACGTCGCCGCCGATGAAGAGCGCCGCGACGATCAGGACGGGGTGGAGACCCATCTGCTCGCCGACAAGCCAGGGTGCGAGGAAGTTGCCCTCGGTCTCGTGGATCAGAAGGAAGGACAGCGCCACCCAGCCCGCCGTCGCCAGCGATCGGCCCGAGGCGATGGCGACCGCCGGCAGGGCTCCGAGGAAGGGCCCGACGAACGGTACCATGTCCGTCAGTCCCGCCACCAGGCCGACGGTGACCCCGTAGCCCAGGTGGAAGGCGGTCATCACGCTGAAGGCCATGATGGCGACCACCGCCGCCACGACGAACTGGCCGCGCAGGTATCCCGAGAGCACGCGGTCGACGGCGCTGAGCCAGGCTTCGGCCTCGCTTTGCGCCGTCGGCGGCAGGACGCCCAGAATCGCCCTGCGGATGCGTGGAGCGTCGCGTAGAAAGTAGTAGCCGATCCACGGTGCCACGCCTACGGCGAGCAGCAGCGGAGCGGCATCGAGAAGCCCCTGTGCGAGACCCTGCAGGCCGCCGACGACCCTCTGCTCGACCGCGCCGATGAAGGCGTCGCCCGCGCGCCGGTAGGTCTCGGGCCATGCGCCGCTGCGCGACAGGTGGTCGTAGTCCGCCATCAGCATGTCGAGCCCGTGCCCGATCTGCGGCAGCTGGCGCAAGAGGTGGTTCGACTCGCGGCCGAGTTCCGGCACCACCCAGACCCCGGCCAGGGCGATCAGGAGCAGCGCGAGGAAGAAGACGCCCTGAACGGCTCTGGGCCTGCGCATCCCTCGCCCGACAAGGTAGTGCACGGGTCCGCTCAGCACGTAGGCGAGGGCCCCCGCCAAAATGATCGGCAAGAGGAAGCCCCGGGCAAGCCACAGAACGGCCGCGGCGGCAAACGCCGCCGCGGCAGCGAACCAGATGGTCCTAGCGGGTCGCGCGCGCAATGAGGTGCCTTCCCTCGCTGGCCGCGTTGGTCGCGGCCTGGGCTCCGAGGCGCAGCCAGCGCCGACGCTGCCCGCGGCGCTGCAGCCACATCACGACGCCCGCCGCCAGGAGCCCGCCGGTGATCAGTCCCCGCATGTACCTGCCCATTCCTGTCAACCTCCCTCCTCGGAGTCCATCGGAATGAGATCGCCTTCCTCGCCGATGAGGAAGAGTTGGCTGCCCGTCGACGTGGCCTGCCACTCGATGCAGCAGTCCCAGCAGTAGTACTGGTCCGGGCCCACCTGCCCCGTAGCCCGGCTGCCGCAGCTAGGGCAGACCATGGCCGGACCTCGGCGACTCCACGCGACTGGCCGGCACGACTTCGCGCCCATGCACGACGTCGTGCCAGAGACCGCGCGAGACGACATAGAGCGGTGCCTCGAGCCCCTCCGAGAGCACCAGGTCGTAGACGCGCCACGCGCCCTGTCGATCGAGCAAGGGATCCTCGCGCAGGAATGCATCGCTCGGCTGGGTGACCGCTCCGGCGACGAGGCGGTCGCCGACGCGGCGGAGCGCGGTGTAGACGCCGCGCTCCGTGCGCAGGCTCCTGATGCGGCCATCACCGAAGCCGATGTCGCGGACATGGCCGATGCGGTGACCCCGCTCGTCGCGCACGGCGTGGCCGATCAGTTCTCGTGCGAGCAACTGCGTCACCCCCGTCATGAGTTTCCGCAGACGGGGATGACGCAATACAGGGAGAGCCGCTCAGATCACGCGAATTGTCGCCTTGCCCAGGCCGTTTGGCCGAGCCTCGCCTAGCTCGCCTCCGCGATGATGCCTCCGCCGAGGCATTCGTCGCCACGGTAGAAGACGGCCGACTGACCCGGCGCGATCGCGGCCTGCGCTTCGAGGAACGACACCTTCACCTGTCCCGCGCCGCCGGGCAGCACCGTGGCCGGCACCTCGCGGCCGTGGGCGCGGATGCGCACGGAGCAGGCGAAAGCTTCCCTGGGCCAGTCGCCCGAGACGAAGTGCACGTCCTCGACGGACATGCCCTGGCCGTCCAGTTCCTCGCGGTGACCGATCACGACGGTGTTTTCGCCCGGCCGGAGCTCGAGTACGTAGTACGGACGGTCGGCCGCGATGCCGATGCCGCGCCGCTGCCCCACCGTGAAGTGGCTGATCGGCGGGCTCTCGCCGAGGTCGCGACCCTCGCGATCGACGAAACGGCCATTCGGCAGAGCCTCGGCGACCAGTTCGCGGTAGTCGCCCGAGACGAAGCAGATCTCCTGCGAATCCGGCTTGTCCCAGATGCGTAGGCCCAGCGACTGCGCCACCCGTCGGATCTCGGGCTTTTCGTAGCGGCCGACGGGAAAGAGCACGCGCCCAAGCTCGGACTGGCCGAGACCCCAGAGCACGTACGTCTGATCCTTGCGCGGATCGGCCGCGCGCAACAGCCGATAACCCGTGTCGCCCTCCTCGACCCTCGCGTAGTGCCCAGTCGCCAGGTAGTCGGCGTCGAGCGCGGCGGCGCGGCGCAGCAGTTCCGAGAACTTCACCTCGCGGTTGCAGGCGATGCAGGGATTCGGGGTGCGTCCCCTCAGGTACTCGGACCTGAAGTTCTCGATCACCTGCCGCTGGAAGCGCTCGCGCAGGTTCAGCACGTAATGCGGGATGCCAAGGCTCGCGCACACCGCACGCGCGTCCTCGACCGCCCCGATCGAGCAGCAGCCGCCCTGGTGCGCCATCTGCTCCTCGCTCATCTCCGGCCAGATCTCCATGGTGACGCCGATCACGTCGTAGCCTTCCTGCACCAGCAGGGCCGCCGCCACCGACGAGTCGACGCCGCCGCTCATGGCGCAAACGACACGCTTTCTTCCTTCAGCCATGCGACACCATCAGTTCCCGCTGGCGCTCGACGACGCGGCGCAGCGTGGCGGCCGTCTCGTCGATCTCCCGTGCGGTGTTGCCCCGCCCCACCGTGAGGCGCAGCCCCTCGCGCGCCGCCTGTGGGTCAAGGCCGACGGCGGTCAGCACATGCGACGCCTCGAGCGAACCGGAGCTGCAGGCGGAGCCCATCGAGGCGCAGATGCCGTGCAGGTCGAGGTTCAGCACCAGCGCTTCGCCGTCGACGCCCCCGAAGCGGAGGAGGAG
This sequence comes from Bacillota bacterium, assembly GCA_021810725.1. Lineage (GTDB taxonomy): Bacteria > Bacillota > Sulfobacillia > JAJZYS01 > JAJYTV01 > JAJZQO01. The sequence continues at coordinate 10,342 of JAJZIE010000042.1, forward strand.
GTGCCCCGGCAGGCAGCGCTCGGGATCGCCGAGGCGCTCCGCGCCCGGCATGTCGCGGACGGCCTGCCACAGGCGGTCGCGCAGGCTGCGCACATGCGCCGCTCTCGCCGCCATCTCCTCGAGCGCGAGGCGCGCCGCGGCACCGAAGCCGACGATGCCGGCGACGTTCTCCGTGCCGCCCCGGCGGCCGCGCTCCTGCCCGCCGCCGACCTGCAGGGGGTCGAGCGCGACGCCGCGCCGCAGGTAGAGGGCGCCGACACCCTTGGGACCATAGAACTTGTGCGCCGTCAGGCTGAGGGCGTCCACCCCGAGCTCCCGCACGTCGATCGGCAGCTGGCCCGCCACCTGCACCGCGTCCGTGTGCATGAGGGCCCCTCTCCCGTGCGCCAGTTCCGCGATCTCCCGCACCGGTTCGATCGTGCCGAGTTCGTTGTTGGCCAGCATCACGCTGACGAGCGCCGTGCGTTCGTCGATCGCGTCCCGGACCGCATCCAAATCGATGCGCCCGCGCCCGTCCGGCCGAAGCACCCGAAGCGGCATGCCTCTGCTCTCCTGCGCGCGGCAGGCTTGCAGCACCGCGTGATGCTCGATCGCGGACGTCACGATGCCGCGGCGATGGCCCGGGTGCGCGGCCGGCAGTCCCCAGACCGCCAGGTTGTCGGCCTCCGTGCCGCCTGATGTGAAGATGATCTCGGCCGGTTCCGCGCCGATCAGTTCAGCCACTTCCTGGCGCGCCTCGTCGACGGCGCGCCTGGCCGCCTGCCCCATGCCATGCACGGAGGAGGCATTGCCGTAGCCGTCGCGAAGATAGGGCAGCATCGCTTCCAGCACCCGCTCGTCGAGCGGCGTGGTGGCCGCGTGGTCCAGATAGATCATGGCTTCTCCCCCGCCCTTGTGATCAGATGTCGTAGACGGGCGCCGCCGCGCTTTGCGCGACCAGGGCCTCGTCGCGCAGGTCGGCGAGCGTCCTCGCCGCGAGAAAGTCGTCGATCGTCTGTTTGAGGCGGTTCCAGAGGGCATGCTCGAGGCAGAAGCCGCGCAGGTGCGGCGCGCCCTCGGGGCAGTCGCAGTCTTCGGTGGCAAAGCTGCCCTCGACCGCCTCGACGACCACGAGGAGCGTGATCGCTTCGGCCGCCCGCGCGAGGACATAGCCGCCTTGCGCCCCGCGCGCGCTCTGCACCAGTCCCGCGCGCCGCAGGGGCGTGATCAGCTGCTCAAGGTAGTGCTCTGGGAGGCCCTGGCGCTCGGCGATCTGCTTCACCGAAAGCGGCGCGCTCCCCTGATCCAGGGCCAGGGCAAGCATCGCGCGCATACCGTAGCGCGCCCGCGTCGAAATGCGCAAGCAGGGGTCCTCCAATTCCGATGAAATCACTATAATTTAGGCTAGCATCGGGTCGAAAGGCTGTCAAACGGGGGCGAGCGGAGTCATGGAGATCGTTGGCGCGGTGCACGGCCATTCCACCTATTCGGATGGGCGAGGAACGGTCGAGCAGATCCGCGACGCGGCGGCGGACGCTGGCCTTGATTTCCTCATCCTCACAGACCACGACACCCTCAGCCCTCTCGCGGAGGTCGGGGAAGGTTTTCACCGCGGCACCCTCATGCTGTTCGGCTGCGAGGTGAGCCCGCCGACGAACCACCTGCTCGTTTTCGGCGCCGGGACCTGCCCGGACCGCACCAAGGCGCCACAGGCCTACATCGACGACGCGAGAGGGCAGGGCGCCCTCACCTTCCTCGCCCACCCGCACGACCGCGGGGTACCGCTCGCGCGCATTCCCTCGTACCGCTGGGACGCCTGGCCGATCGAGGGTTACACGGGACTCGAGATCTGGAACCACCTCTCGGACTGGTCGGGTCACCTGCGCGGCCTAGGTTCCGCGCTCGGGGCCTTGCGGCGGCCGCTCCTCGCCCTGTACGGGCCGGACGACGAGACCCTGGGCCTTTGGGACGACGTCGGCCAAAGCCGCCGCGTCGTGGGCATCGCCGGCCTCGACGTGCATGACGTGCAGATCGGCAGGCCGCCCTTCGTGGCCCACATCTTCCGCTACGCCTACGCGATGCGCACCCTGCTCTGCTACGTCGACCTGCCCCAGTGGAGCGACGACCCCCAGGCGGCCAAGGCGGATCTTCTCGGCGCGATCGCCCAGGGCCACCTCCACTTCGCGAACCGCGAGCTCGCCGATGCGCGCGGACTCGCGTTCCTGGGGCTGCGCCCCGGCGCTCCGCCCTTGACGATGGGCGACGAAGGGCCGGCCGGCGACGTGCGGGAGTTCCGTCTCACATCGCCGCAGCCGGCCGATCTGCGGGTGCTCAAGGACGGCCGGACCATCGGGTCCACATCCGGCCGCGAACTGCTCGTGCCCGCGAGCGGCCAGGGCGTCTACCGCGCGGAGCTTCGCCTGCGCCGCGGCGGCAAGTCCCTGCCCTGGGCCTTCACCAATCCGATCTATTTGCGCTAGTGTCGCGGGACTAGCCGCGATGCGGCGTTCCCTTGCCTGGTTCCTCCCGCCCGCCCCTGCGGTGCAGGCGCTCCAGGAGACTCTGCCAGCGCTCCCCGAGTTCCGCCTCGCGCCCGTGCGCCGAAGGCAGGTAGTAGCGCCGGCCTTTGAGGTTCTCGGGCAGGTAGTCCTGCGTCGCGACGCCCTCCGGATCGTCGTGCGCGTAGCGGTACCCCTTGCCATAGCCCAGCGAGCGCATCATGCCCGTGACCGCGTTGCGCAGGTGCAGCGGCACCGGCAGGCCCGGCTGCCGGCGCACATCGTCGGCGGCTGCGTCGTAGGCCCTGAGTCCCGAGTTGCTCTTCGGCGCCAAAGCAAGGTAGATCACGGCTTCCGACAAAGGCAGCCGCGCCTCCGGCAGCCCGATCGACTGCGTCGCCTGGTAGGCGGCCACCGCGATGCCGAGCGCCGCCGGGTCGGCGAGGCCCACGTCCTCCGCGGCGGAAATGACGACTCGCCTGGCGACGAAGAGCGGATCCTCCCCCGCCTCGATCAGCCGCGCGAGCCAATAGACCGCGGCGTCCGCGTCCGAGCCGCGGATGCTCTTGATCAGGGCGGACGCGAGGTCGTAATGCATGTCGCCCTGCCGGTCATGGCGCAGGGCCGGGTGGAGCAGGGCCTCGCGCACCGCCTGGACGCCGATGGCCCGCCTGCCGCTCTCGTCAGGCGCCGTGGCGCTCGCGGCCAGCTCGAGGGCGTTGAGCGCCGTGCGGGCGTCACCGCCGGCGTATCGCTCGAGCTCCGCGAAGGCCTCCTTGTCCACCTCGACAGCCAGTCGGCCGAGACCGGCCTCGGAGTCGTGCACGGCGCGCTCCAGCACGACGCGCATCGCGTCCGGCGGCAGCGGCGCCAGCTGCACCACCTGGCAGCGCGACAGGAGGGCGTTGTTGATCGAGAGGCTCGGGTTCTCGGTTGTCGCGCCGATGAGCCGCACCGTACCCGCCTCCACGTGCGGCAGGATGGCGTCCTGCTGGCTGCGGCTGAAGCGGTGCAACTCGTCGATGAAGAGCACGGTGCGCATGCCGTCCTGCAGGAGG
>JAJZIE010000043.1 GCA_021810725.1 Bacillota bacterium
TCCGGCGAGGGACGCTGGACCGCCGTCGAGGCCATCGAACGCGGCGTCGCCGCGCCGGTGATCACGCTCTCGCTGCAGCAACGCTTCCTCTCCCGCCAGGAGGACACCCTGTCGAACCGGGTGATCGCAGCGCTGCGCAACGAGTTCGGCGGCCACAAGGTGGAGAACCGATGAGCGGCCAAGCGCGAGGCGCCCTGCTCTGCGTGCTGGGCGCGACGGGAGACCTGACGCATCGCAAGCTCGTGCCGGCAGTCGCCGGCCTCAGGCGCGCCGGCCTGATCGACGGACCGATGCCGCTGGTCGGTTTCGCGCGCCAGCCGCTCGACGACGAAGGCTTCCGAAAGAGGCTGCGGGAGACCGTGGAGAGCGACGACGCCGAGGACGTGATCGCGCACGCCGTCTACGTCCCGGGAGACCTGCGCCGCCCGGAGGACTACAAGGCGCTCGCGAAGCGGCTCGATGAGGTCGAGGCCAAGGATGGCCCGTTTCTTGGCCGCATCTATTACCTCGCGGCGCCGCCGAGCACGTACACGGACATCTTCCGGGCGCTGGGCAGCGTCGGGCTCCAGGAAGAGAAGGGAGGCTTCCGCCGCATCGTCGTCGAGAAGCCGTTCGGCCATGACCTCGCGAGCGCCAAGGAGCTCAACCGGGAACTGCTCTCGGTCTTCCGCGAGGACCAGGTCTTCCGCATCGACCACTATCTCGGCAAGGAGACGGTGCAGAACATCCTGGTGCTGCGCTTCGCCAACGGCATCTTCGAGCCGCTCTGGAACAGGCGCTACGTGGACCACGTGCAGATCTCGGTGATGGAATCGATCGGTGTCGAGCACCGCGGCAAGTACTACGAAGAGGCCGGGGCGCTGCGGGACATGATGCAGAACCACCTGCTTCAGCTCCTGTCGCTCATCGCCATGGAGCCACCCGTGACGTTCGACGCCGAGCAGGTCCACAACGAGAAGGTCAAGGTGCTGAGGGCGATCCGCCTGCCGTCGCCGCAGGAGGTGCCCAAGGTCACGGTGCGGGGCCAGTACGGTCCGGGGGAGGTCCAGGGCAAGCAGGTGCCGGGCTACCGGGAGGAGCCGGACGTGCAGCGGGACTCGCAGCAGGAGACCTTTGCGGCCGTCAAGCTGAAGATCGAGAACTGGCGCTGGGCCGATGTGCCCTTCTACCTGCGCACGGGCAAGCGCCTCGGCCGTCGGGCGAGCGAAATCTCGGTCCAGTTCCAGCGCGCGCCGCAGCGCCTCTTCCCGCGGGAGACGCGCCTGCAGCCGAACGTCCTGCGTCTCAGGATCCAGCCGGACGAGGGCATGACGCTCTCGGTGGGAGCCAAGGTTCCCGGCATGCGCATCGAACTGCGCGACGTGGACATGGCCTTCGACTACGGCACGTTCGGCAAGCCGGGCACCGAGGCCTACGAACGTCTGCTCTACGACGCGATCACAGGCGACGGCACGCTGTTCACCAGGCGCGACGAGGTGGAGGCGGCCTGGCAGGTCGTCGACGCGATCGAGAACGGCTGGCGCCAGGAGGAGATCGGTCCCGATATCTACCCCGCCGGCAGTTTCGGCCCCGAGGCGGCTGATGAGCTCCTGCACCACGACGGCCGCCGCTGGCACCTGAGATGACGGCGCTCCAGCTGCGCGTCTTCCCCACCGTCGACGAGACGATGCGGGCATGCGCCGAGGCCATCTCCGCCGCCGTGCGCGCGGCGAAGGAGCCCCAGATCGTGCTGGCGGGCGGCCAGACGCCGCGGGGCGTCTACGCTCTCCTGGCCGCGAGCGGCGAAGCGGACGCCCCGCCCTGGCACGCGACCGAGTTCTGGTTTGGCGACGAGCGCTGCGTCGGCCCGGAACATCCGAAGAGCAACTTCCGGCTCGCCCAGCAGACCCTGCTCGGCCCGCTCGGCATCGCCGCCGGCCGCGTGCACCGCATGCTGGGGGAACTCGGCGCGGAAGAAGGCGCGCGGCGCTACCGCGACCGCATCGCCGACCGGCTCGGCGCTGACCCACCCTTCACCATCGCGCTGGCCGGCATGGGACCGGAGGGGCACACCCTGTCGCTCTTCCCCGAGAGTCCCGGTCTCGTCGCCACCGATCTTGCGGTGGCCGCCTATGTGCCGACACCGCCGCGTGAGCGCATCTCGCTGACGCCGGCAGCCTTGAGGCATACGGAGCGGATCTTCTTCCTCGTCACCGGCGGCGCGAAGCGCGACGCGCTTCGCGCCGCCCTGCGAGCGCAGAGGCCGGACCCGGCCGTGCCAACTTCGTTCCTGCGCGGCCGCCTGGAGACCGTCGTCTTCTGCGACCAGGACGCGGCACCCGGGGACGCGACGGAGGTGGGTGCTTGAAGCCTGCAGGTTCGTACCGCATGTACGAGGAGATCCTGGCGCAGCCCGCACACGTGCAAGCCCTGGGCGAGGCGGTGGCGCGCGGCGCGGACGCGGCGGAGGGGATCCTGGCCGGCAAGGCTCCCGTACTGGTCGGGTGCGGCACGTCGCTGTTCGCGGCTGAACTCGCCGCAGCCTTCCTCTTCGAGCGAGGCGCCAACGTGACCGCCACGGGCGCGTTCCCGCTCCAGCAGCGGCAGGTGCCTCTGGACCGCAGGCGTCCGATCGTGGTCCTGAGCCGCTCGGGGGAGACGCGGGCGGTGCTGGACCTGCTGAGGGTCGCCCGCGAGCGCGAGGTGCCCACCGTCCTGATCACCGGCTTCCCCTCATCGACGGCGGCGAGTCTCGCCTGCGCCACCGTGCCCACCGGCTACGCGCAAGAACTCTCCTGGTGTCACACGATCAGCTTCACGCTCTCCTCCCTGACGGCGGTCCTGCTCCTTAGGGCGACGGCGGCGCAGCTGCCGCCGCAGATCGCCTTGCCGTCGCCCATCGAGGTGGCGGAGGGCATCGAGGCCGTCCTGGGCCACGAGGACGAAATCGCCCAAGCGGCGCAGCGCCTGCTCAGCGGCCGCCGCGTGATCCTGGGGGCCGCGGAAGGCTTCGCCTTGGCCCGCGAGGCGGGTCTCAAGCTCAGCGAGGCCGCCTACCTCGAGAACCAGGCGCTCGAACTCGAGCAGTTCTTTCACGGCTACGTGCCCGCCTACGAGCCAGGCGACCACGTGATCGCGATTCTGGGACCGGCGGCGGCGCACCGTGCGCAGGACCTACGCAAGGTGACCGAGGCGGTCGGCCTGACACTGCTCGCGATCGACATGGCTGCCATGCGCGCCTGGTGGCCGTCCGTCACGCCCGAAAGCTTCCCCTGGCTCGCGGGGGTCTATCTCCAACTGCTCACCTACCACGCCGCGTTGGCCCGCGGCACGGACCCGGATCGCCTGCGCCGCGAAGACCCCCGCTATCTGGCGGCGCGGCAGGCCTACCGCTAGATCCTTGAAACAGAGCGAGGGGCTGCCCCGCCTTTGGGACAGCCCCTCGCTCTGTCTCGTCAGACCCTTGAGAGTTTCTCGATCCCGACATCGATCCGGCGTAGCGCCTCGTCGCGGCCAAAGAGCTCCGAGAGCTCGCTCGCGCCGCCTGGGGTGAACTCCTTGCCCGAGAGGGCCACGCGCACCGGATACATGACCTGACCGTTCTTCACGCCGAGCTCCGCCGCCAGGCCCTCGAGCGCCCTGTGGACCTCCTCGTGGCCGAACGACGTCAGGGCTCCGAGCGCGTCGCGGGCGGCCTTCAGGCTGCGCAGGGCGACAGCGCTGTCGGTCTTCATCTTCTTGTGCGTGTAGAGGGCGGGGTCGTAGTCGGGCAAAGCGGCCACGAAGTCGATCTGCTCGGGGATCTCGGACAGCACCGCCGTGCGGGTGTGCATTAGGCGGCTGAGCGCGAGGAGGTCGACGGGACACTCCCGCACCGTCTCCGGGTACCAGTGCAGGGCCAGGCGGTGGAACTCCGCGAAGGGCAGCCTGCGGATGTACTCGCCGTTCATCCAGCGCAGCTTGACCGGGTCGAAGATCGACGGGGACTTCGAAAGCCCATCGAAGCTGAAGCTCCTGACGAGCTCCTCGAGCGTGAAGAACTCCTCGTCGTTCCCCGGCGCCCAGCCGAGCAAGGCTACGTAGTTGAGGATCGCCCCGGGCAGGTATCCCTTGTTGTAGTAGTCCTCGAACGAGGCGTCACCGTGGCGCTTGCTGAGCTTCTCCGTGGCGGACTTGTTGATCACAGGCAGGTGGACATGCACGGGGACGTCCCAGCCGAAGGCTTCGTAGATGAGGACGTACTTGGGCGTCGACGACAGGTACTCCGCGCCGCGCATGACGTGCGTCACGCGCATCAGGTGGTCGTCGACGACATTGGCGAAGTTGTAGGTGGGGAAGCCGTCGGACTTCACCAGCACGCTGTCGTCGAGTTCCGCGTTGTCGACCGCGATGTGGCCGAACACGACGTCCTCGTAGCTCGTGGCGCCGGTGAGCGGCGTGCGCTGGCGCACCACGGACGGCATGCCGGAGGCGAGGCGCCGTGCGACGTCGTCCGGCGTCAGGGCACGGCAGCGCTCGTCCTTGAACGGCCGCTTGTGCAGGCGCGCGGCCGCGCGCTGCGCCTCCGTCTCCTCCGGAGTGCAGAAGCAGCGGTACGCGCCGCCGCGCTCGATCAGTTCCTCGGCGTAGCGGTGGTAGATCTCGAGACGCTCGCTCTGCACGTAGGGGCCGTATGGGCCACCGACATCCGGGCCCTCGTCGTGCCGCAGGCCGACCCGCTCCAAGGTGTCGTAGATCGCCTGCACCGCCCCTTCCTGCAGGCGCCCCTGGTCGGTGTCCTCGATCCGCAGAATGAACTGCCCGCCAGCCTTCTTCGCCGTCAAGTAGGCGTATAGGCCGGTCCGCAGGTTGCCAAGATGCATATACCCCGTCGGGCTGGGCGCGTACCGCGTTCGCACTGCCGCCATCGTCATCCTCCACCGCGTACAAACTTTCTCCATTGTACCAAGTCCCCGTGGCACTCTGCTGCCCCGTTTGCCCCGGTCCCGACGCGGCGCGCCGAGGGCCGCCCTCGCGGGGCGGCCCTCGCCATCGCGCTACTGGTAGATGATCACGAGTGGAGGTGGATCGAGTCCGAGCACCATCGCAGGCGTCGCGACCGGATGGTCCTGGGTGTAGAAGAGCTTGATGCCGCCCGCGACGACGAAGTGGCTCTGCAGACGGTTCGCGTAGAACCCGTTCAGCAGTCCATGGACGCCGAACGGCTGCTGGATCGGGATGATGTAGGGGATCTCCTCCTGATGGATGAACCGTTCGTACTCCGACGACTTGAGCGGCCAGCCGCCGAAGCCGTCGAGGTCCCGCACCAGGACGACGCTGGGCTGTTCCTCAATCTGCTGCCAGTCGGGCACCATGCTTTCGATGAACTGGTGCAGGATGAGGATCTTCTGCGGCAGGTGGTAGCGCACCGTCAGGGACTGCAGGTACTGGAGGGCCCAGTTGATCGGCGGCGTGGGCATCGACCCGAACTCGATGCCGGGAATGTCCCCCGGCAGCATGGCAAACTCGGGGTCGAGCGCCAGTTCGACGTCCGGCTGGCGCAGGAACGGCTCGAGGTATTTGACCTCGGTCTGCACGGTGGCGTGACCGATCTGCACATCCAGAATCAACAGCAGGTGGTGGCTGCGCGCGAGGTCGAGCTCGCTCTGGATCAGGGAGTATGGCATCTGGGCGCTGTAATAGCCGTTCGGTCCCGGGCTGCGCTGGGCAACGACCGCCACGAGCTCGAGCGCTCCGATAACCGGACGCCCGGGCGCCACCTGACGGAAGGCCTGCTCCTGGGCTGCGAGGCGCTGCAGCATCGCCTGCGGCGTCCCCTGTCCCAGGACACCCATGGTCGCCGAGAGCGGGTTGCCGTAGTAGGAGATGATCCTGTACTTGGGTAGGAGCGTCGGGCCGAACCAGTCCAGCCCAGGTGTCGCCTGCGCCCTGGCCTGGCTCGGGCCGAGCAGGAGGCCGGCCATGGCGAGGTTGACCATGGCCAGGATGGCGACGAAGGGACCAAACCGGCGAGGCCACCGCACACCGCGACTTCGTGTTTGCACGAGGTCAGCATAACATGGCGACCGCTGTCGCAGCGGTGGCATTTCCTGCGCCAATTGGGCGCGCGGCACCTGCCCTGAAGCGGGCGCCGCGCGCCGGGCCACGGTCTAGTCGGCGTAAGCCGCCTCACCGTGCAAGGCCTCGTCCAGGCCCAAGAGCTCCACGTCCCGCGAGACGCGCAGCGTACCTGCTATGTCCAGCACCTTGAGAATGCCGAAAGTCACGGCGAAAGCATACGCGCTCGTCACGACGACCGCGACCAGTTGCATGAGGAATTGGTGCACATCGCCCTGGACGATGCCCTTGACGCCATTCACCGACGCTACGGCAAAGACTCCGAGCAGCAAGGAGCCTAGGACGCCGCCCACCCCGTGGCAACCCCAAACGTCGAGCGCGTCGTCCACGTTCTTCCACGTCATGCGCAGCCGCATGGCTCCAAAGGGCACCAGCCCTGCGAGCAGTCCTATGGCCGCGGCAGCCCACGGATGCACGTATCCGGCGGCAGGTGTGATGGTCGCGAGGCCGGCCACCGCACCGATGAGAGCTCCCGAGACGGTCGGCTTGCGATCCACCAGCCACTGCACCGCGAGCCAGGCCACCATCGCGACCGATGCCGCGATATCCGTGTTGACGAACGCCGTGGCGGCAATGCCATTGGCTGCCAGGGCACTGCCGGCGTTGAAACCAAACCATCCGAACCAGAGGAGGCCTGTGCCCAGCGCCACGAACGGCAGGTTGTGCGGCGTACTCGATGTGCCCTTGGGAAGGAAGCGGCTGCCAACCACAAACACCGAGGCGAGCGCGCCGAAACCGGCGCTCGCGTGCACGACCATGCCGCCCGCGAAGTCCACGGCGCCCATCTGCGCCAGGAAGCCGCCGCCCCAGAGCCAGTGTGCGATCGGAATGTAGACGAGCACGCTCCAGAGCACCAGGAACCAAAGATAGCCGGAAAACTTGACGCGGTCGGCGAAGGCGCCGGTGACGAGCGCTGGGGTGATGATGGCGAACATCAACTGGAACGCGAAAAACACCAGAAACGGGATGGTGGCGCCGTGCGCCGGGTTCGGTGCCATGCCGACCCCTTGCAGGCCGAAGTAGCTGAGGTTGCCGATGATGCCGTGCCAGTCCGGGCCAAACGCCAGACTGAAGCCGCCGAGAACCCAGATGGTGGCCACGACCCCCATGGCGATGAAGATCTGCATCATGATCGTCAGGACATTCTGCCGCCGCACAAGTCCGCCGTAGAAGAAGGCCAGACCGGGTGTCATCAGCAGAACCAGGGCCGCGCTGATCAGGACGAATGCGGTGTCGCCCGTATTGATCACGCGTCATCATCCTCTCGCGGAATGTAGGCGCAGGACGCCCACTCCACCCTAGGACAGCTCGGCGGTGGCAGGTATACGGGCAATTTCGTATTGTCGCGCGGAATCCACGGTATCTTGGCCCGCTCTCGTCCCTACGGCTCGATGATGTGGTTGCGCACGGCGTAGAGCACGAGGTCGCGCATGCCCCTGAGTCCCAGCTTGCGCATGATGTTGGCGCGATGCGTCTCGACCGTCTTGAGGCTCAAGCTAAGCAGGTTTGCGATCTCGCGGTTGCTCTGCCCACTGGCGAGCAGTTCCACGATTTCGCGCTCTCTCGGTGACAGGATGTCGCGTTCACGGCCCTGGCTGTAGTGCTCGACGAACCCCGCGACCACGTGACCCGCAATGTTCGGTGAGACGTAGGTGCCGCCCGCGCGAACCACCCGGATCGCCTGGAGAAGCTCCTCCAGGGCATTGTCCTTGAGGACGTAGCCTTGTACCCTCTCGCGGAACGCCCTCGCGACAAACTCCTCCTCTTTGTGCATCGTCAGGATGATGACTCGAACGTCCGAAGCCACCTGACGCATGTGAGCGGCTACATCGAGCCCGCTGAGCTGCGGCAAGGAAATATCGAGGATGGCGATGTCCGGCTTCAGGCGTTGGACCGCCTCCAGGGCGTCGCTTCCGGTGCCCGCCTCGCCAACCACATCGATGTCCTCCTGCTGCTGGAGCAGGATGAACAAGGACTGACGCAGGATCTTGTGGTCGTCAGCGATCAGGACCCTGGTCTTCATATGGCACCTCCATCGTCAATGTCGTGCCGTGACCCACCTGCGCGTCGATGCGCAGGTTCCCGCCAAGCATCTGGATCCTCTCCTGCATGGATGTCAGGCCGATTCCGCCATGCACACGCTGACGCTCAAACCCCTGCCCGTCGTCCGCCACCTGTACGACACAGAGATCCGGCCGCACACGAATGAAGGAAACGTCCACCCGCGTCGCCCTGGCGTGCTTGAGAACGTTCGTCAGCGACTCCTGCAGCACGCGGTACAGGTTGAGCGCTGCAGCCTCTTCCCAGCGCGGCATGTCCCCCTGCATCTTCAGGCTGCAACAGATCCCGCTCGCTTGCTCCACACCGTCGAGCAGGGCCCTCGCGGCCGCCTCGAGTCCCTGGCTTCGCAAGACATCTGGACGCAGGTTCAAAAGCACGCCTCGCATTTCCTCGATTGCTTCGGCAGCAAGCTGGACCGTCCCGTCCACCTGCGTTGCGAAGTCGCCGTCGCTGTCCTCAACCCGCGCGCGGCCGGCGAGAATGCCCAGCCGCAGTTTCAGTGCGGCCAAGGACTGCCCGACACCGTCGTGCAGGTCTCGGGCCAGCCGTACGCGCTCATGCTCCTCGGTGTCCATAAGTAGACGCGCCTGCCGCTGCAGCAGCTGGTTCTGCGCCTGGATCCGCCCGGAGAGGTCGCTCGTCAGGTGTTCGTAGTGGCTGGTGCGCAGATACTCCTGCCACGAGTAAATGTCGCCGAACTCCACGATGTTGAGGCCTTTCTCCTCCTCTGCGTCGGTGACGCGCAGCCCAAGCCACCTCTTGATCAAGTAAAACATCAGAAAGCCAAGGCCAAACGACCATACGAAGTTGACCGACACGCCAAGAAGTTGGACGAGAAACTGCACGAGCCGCGAGTGCCCGCCAAGAAACTGCGGTGAGGCGAAGAAGGCGAGGAGCACTGTGCCCACGGCACCACCGAAGCCGTGGATGGGGACTGCCCCGACCGCATCGTCCAGACGCCTGCGTTCCAGCCATACACTGGCCAACACCACCACCGCACCTGCGATGAGGCCAACCAGCACCGCCTCGGGCGGCTGGACATAGGCCGAACTGGCGGTGATCGCAACAAGCCCACCCAGCGCGCCGGAAAAGATGGCCTCCATAAAGCTGCGGTCCCGGAAGAACACGCCGGTGGTGAGGAGAGCGCCCACCACGCCGCCAGCTGCCGCGAAGTTCGTGTTGAGGAGGATGAGTCCGACGCGGCTGTCAAACTGGAGCAGGCTGCCGCCATTGAAGCCGAACCAGCTGAACCACAGGATGAAAGTTCCCAGGGTGGCGAACGGGACATTGGAACGGCCCAGTTGCAACGCCCGTCCTTCAGCATCCCACCGATCCTTGCGGGGACCGACGATCATGAGGCCTGCGAGCGATACCCAACCCGCAGTGGCGTGCACGACGGTGGCCCCCGCAAAGTCCATGTATCCGAGACTCTTCAGCCAGGCCGGCTGACGCAGGAACATGCCTCCCCAGGCCCAGTGACCGAAGAGCGGATAGATGACGCCGGCCATGAACACGGCCGCGATCAGCAAAGGCACGAGACGCGTTCGCTCGGACATGCCGCCAGAGACAATGGTGACCGACGTCGCGGCGAACATGAGCTCGAAGAAGGCGAATACGTAGCCAAACGAGTTCCCTTGGGTCGTCAGGTGCGTCAGGAAGAAGAAGCCGCCGCCGATCAAGCCCAGCCGCGTCGGGCCGAACATGAACGCGAACCCCAGAAAGCCGAAGACCAACGTCGCGATGATGAACGTCAGCATGTTTTCGATGGCGACACTGATGACGTTCTTGGCCTGGACGAACCCCACCTCGTAGCACACGAAGCCGGCCTGCATAAAGAAGACGAAACAGGCGCTGACAATCACCCAGAGATGGTTGACACTGAGGCCCATACCGTCGCCTCACATTCGCCGCCCACGACGCTAAAGAGTTGGCGTTTTCAGGACTTTAGACGGGCCAGGGCCACGATGAGATCGTCCTTCTGGCGCCAGAGCCTGTCCGCCGCCTTGGCTACCTCGCCCTCGTCCCCCGCCGCCTGCAGGCGCAAAATCTGGTCAGCCATTTCGTGGGCTCGCTGGTGCTCACGCTCGACGTCCGCCAGCGCAGGACGGTCCGAGAAATGGCTTCGGCCATACGTGTCGAGCCAGTAGCCGAGCCCGCAGCACGTGCCTCGCGGGCTGTTGTGGCGTCCGTATGGCTGAAGCGCGCCCGCGACCGCGGTCGCGGTGAAAAGCGCGGCCCAGCGCAGGTGCCCGAGCTCCGCGGCCAACACCTCGAACGTTTCGGTCGCCGCCTGCAGCTCGCTGCCGGCCACGAGCGGCGCTCTCTCCGCGAAGTCGCCGCAAAAACCGTCGATCGCCTCGCAAGGCATTGGCCGCGCAATCGCGTAGCCCTGCACCATATGGCAGCCGAGACGCAGGAGCGCCCGCGCCTGCGCCTCGGTCTCGACGCCTTCCGCCAGCACCTCTCGCTCCATGGCATGGCCCATGATCAGGACGCCATGGATGATGGCAGGGCTCTCCGGCATGCGGAGCATGGCCTCGATGAAGCGCTGGTCGATCTTGACCATGTCGCACGGCAGTTCCTGCAGCAATGTGATCGAGGAAGAGCCTGTGCCGAAGTCGTCGAGCGCGACCCGCACGCCCAGACGGCGGCAGGACTCGATCTGCTGGCGCGCCAGCTCGAAGTCGTGCAGGACTGCCGATTCCGTGATCTCGATCGCCACTTGGCTCGGCTGGACGGTCGGGTGAAGCGCGAGCGCCTCTTTGAGCTCCCCGGCGAAGGTCGAGGCCAGGAACTGTCGCGCGGACGCATTGAACGCCACCCGCAGGCCCGGGTGCGCCCTGCCGAGCACCTCCGCCTGCGCCACCGCCTCGCGCAGGACGAAGCGGCCGATCTCGAGTTCGAGCGCGGTGCCTTCCACCGCCGGCAGGAACTCGCCGGGCATGCGCAGGCCGTGCTCCGGGTCGCGCCAACGCACGAGGGCCTCGACACCCACGATCGCCTGGCGGACGAGGTCCACCTGCGGCTGGTAGTGGAGTTCGAGCTCCCCGCGCTCAAGGGCATGCTGGATGCCCTCCCTGAGGTCGCCGCGCTTCGCGACCAGATCCTCCATGTCGGGCGAGAAAAAGCGGAACGGGACGTCCGTGGCCCGCTTCGCGGCATACATCGCGATGTCGGCGCGCCTCAGCAGCGTTTCGGCGTCCTCGCCATCCTCCGGATAGACGGCGACGCCGATGCTGCCGCGCAGTGTGAAGGTCCGGCCGACGACCTGCGTCGGCTCCTCCACCGCCGCGATCACGCGGCCGAGGACATGTTGCAGTTCCTCCCGCTCCCCGAGCGTATCGACGAGCAGGATGAACTCGTCCCCGCCCGAACGCGCGATGGTGTCCTCGGCCCGCACCACCTGCTGGAGGCGATGGGCCATGCGCTGCAGCAGTCTGTCGCCCACGCCGTGGCCGAGGGTGTCGTTGACCTGCTTGAACTCGTCGAGGTCGACCATGGCGAGCGCGAAGCGATGGCCATGCCGTCTCGCGTGGTGCAGGGCGTGCGCCATCCGGTCGTCCAGGAGACGCCTGTTCGGCAGGCCTGTCAAGGCGTCGTGGTTTGCGAGGTGGGCGATGCGCTCGCTCTGCCGCCGCCGCTCCGTCACGTCGCGATGCGACGACAGGATGTAGGCGACCCGGCCATGGCCGTCGCGCAGCGGCACGGCGGACCAGTCCATGAGGAACTCGCTGCCGTCCTTGCGATACTGGTAGACCTCTCCCGACCACGAACGGCCGCCCAGTACGACGTCATGCATGGCGGCGATAGCCTCGCGATCGGTCCGCGGGCCCCAGAGCATCTCCGACGATCGGCCGACCATCTCATCGACCCGGTAGCCTGTCATCTCCTCGAACGCGGGGTTCGCGTACACGAACCGCACTCCACCGTCGGGCAGCACCTTGGCCACCACGAGGCACTCCTTGGCCTGCTCGACGATCTCGTGGTGCAGAGAGAGCTGCTCCTCCGCCTCGATGCGCCGTCGCCTGCCCTCGATCACCTCAAGCCCAAAACCCAGGTCCTGGGCCATTTCCGTCAGGACTGCCCGCACGTCCTCATCCTCGAACTCCCCGACGCGCTCGGCGTAGAGGACAAGCACGGCCCGCAGCGTACCGCCGGCGACGGGGACCGCCGCCACCGCATGCACGCCGACCCGCATGGCGAGCTCGCGCCAGGCCTCGAGCTCCGGTGCTGCCCAGAGGTCCGCCACCGTGCACAGCCGGCCTTCGCGCAAGGCGCGGGCGGCGGGCCCGGTGCCGCGGGGATCGCCCGGGTCGAGACGGACACCGAGGTCCCAAAGCTCCTCGCGATTCGCGCCGGACCACGCGATCGGACGCACACCCCCCGCCTCGTCCCCTTCGCCCACCCAGGCGAAGCGAAAGTCGCCATACTCGATCGCGATGTCGCACACCTGATGCATCAGCTGCGACGGGTCCTCCGCGCGCATGACCGCCTGCCCGAGCTGCGCCAGCGAACGCCACAGGCGCGCCTGCCGCCGTGCGGCCAGGCCCTCGTGACGCAGCCTCTCATGCTCTTCCCGACGGGCGCTGACGAGACCCACCTGCTGCGCGACGAGGCGCACGAATTCCTCGTCGCCCGGGTCGCCTTCCTTGTGGGACGCATAGCCGACGCAGACCACGCCGGACCGCGCCCCCGACCTGAAGCCGACGCGCAGCAAGGTGCGAGGCAGTCGCCCCGCCCCGGAAGCGTCGGGATGCAGCCAGAGGGCCTCGCCGGGCGGCGGTTGATCGTGCCGGCCGCTCTCCCAGCCGCACAGGTCGAAACTGCCTTGCGCCACGACGCTGTGCAGCACGCCCTCATCCGCTTCGAGCAGGATGGCCAGGCTGTCGGCCTCGAGCAGCCGCCGTCCGATCCTGGCCACGTTCGCGAAGACCTCGTCGTAGTGGAGACCCGGGTGCATCGCCTGCAGCTCCTGCCGCAGGCGGTTCAGTCGCGTTTCGATGGACAAATGCCTGTGCCGCCCCTACCCGAGAGGATTCGACTGCTTAATTTGGCGCCACCCCGGAAACTTCCTGTGCCCTAGCGACAAAGCGCCGCCCAGGAGCCGCCCGCTGCCTTCACGAGGTCGTCGCCAGCCATCATGAGTTCCTGTCCGCGCCGACCCGCGCTGACCGCCACGATCCGCCCCTGGGCCGAGACATCCAGGAACACGGGCAATTCCCGCTTCGCGCCGAGCGGCGACACGGAACCGCGCACGTAACCTGTGATGCGCTGGATATCGGACGGATCTGCCATCTGCGCCTCCGACCGGCCCCAGGCGCGCGCAAGTGCGCGCAGGCTAAGCTCCGCC